>CADCTO010000688.1 GCA_902805585.1 uncultured Armatimonadota bacterium
TTCCCGTGGCTGACCGTCGCCGAGAATGTGCGGCTGGGCACACGGGGGCTGTTACCCGGACCGCGGCTGGCTCGCAAGCGGCGACTGTCTTCAGACAAGGGGCAGGCGGAGCAGTTGGCCGGAATCCTGGCGCTGATCCGGATGGAAGAGTTCGCCGGGCACTACCCGCATCAGCTGTCGGGCGGCATGCGCCAGCGGGTGGAGTTGGCGCGCGCCCTGGTCGGGAACGCCGACATCCTGCTGATGGACGAGCCGTTCTCGTCGCTCGACTACCAGTCCCGCCTGCGGATGCGCCGCGAACTGGCGCGCATCCTGGCCCGGCGCCCCTGCACGGTCGTCTTTGTCACGCACGACGTCGAGGAGGCGGCGCAGCTCGCGGATCGCATCCTCGTCCTGTCCGAGCGCCCGGCGCGTATCCACTGCGAACTGAGGGTCGATCTGCCCCGCCCGCGCGACACGACGCACCCGCTCGTCGTGGAGACCGTGCGGCGCATCCTGAGCGAGCTGGGCCTGGAAGACCCCGAGCGGGATGTCGCGTCAGCGGCGGTGGACGCATAGCCACGCTGCGTCTCGTTTCTCGATCCTAACGGAGGCCGTTATCATGTTCCGTTCTTCCGGTTTCAAGATTGGCGCCGGCGTCGTCGCCGTGCTGGCCGCGCTCACGCTGCTCCGGTTCCAGCCGTGGAGCCGGACGGCGGAGGAGGGGCCTGGCGCGGTCCACACAGGCCCGAACAAGACCGCGCGTCAAGCCGTGACCGTCGCCTACCTGCCGGTGACGTGCCACCTGACCTGCCCTGTCACCGATTTTGCGTCCAAAACCAGCGAAAGCGGCACGAACTTCAACTCGCACCTTTACACCGAATTCCCGCCCATTGCCGAGGCGATTAAAGCCGGTGACCTGAAGGCGACGTTCATGATCGTGCCGCTCGCCATGAAGCTACGCGAGCAGGGCGTGCCGGTGAAGATCTGCTACCTGGGGCACCGGGACGGCTCGACCGTGATCGTGCGCAAGGACCTCCCCGCCAAAAGCCTGCGCGACATGAAGGGCAAGACGATGGCCCTGCCCAGCCCCTACAGCAACCAGAACTTCGTGATCCACAAGCTGATGGAAGACCAGGGGATGAAGCCCGGCGACATCAAGTTCGTGATCCTGCCGCCACCGGACATGCCGGCGGCGCTGGGAAACGGGATCGACGGCTACTTCGTGGGCGAGCCGCACGCCGCCAAGGCGGAACTGGACGGAACGGGGCGTGTGTTGCACCACGCCAAGGACATCTGGCCGGGCTTCATCTCCTGCGCGCTCGTGGTCCACGAAGACCTGATCAAACAGCGACCGGAGGTCGTACGTGACTTGGTGCGTGGCGTCGCCGAATCTGGCGAGTGGGCCGACCGGAACCGCCTGAAGGCCGCCGCCCTCGTCACCCCGTACTTCAAGCGTCAGGACGAGAGGGTCTTGCGGCACGTGCTGACGCAGCCGCCCGACCGGGTGAGCTACCGGATGCTGAACCCGACGGACAAGGAGCTGCAAAAGATCCAGGACATGGGGCTGAAGATGGGCGTCCTGACCAAGCGCATCCCGATCTCCGAACTGATGGACCGGCAGTTCATCCCGGAGACGATCCAGGCCGCGAAGATAGGCCAGTAAGGCGGGCCGGCGGCGCGCACATCAATCGGGCGGGCCGCTGTCCAGGGGGGGCTGCTCCGGAGCCGGAACCGGGGCAGCCCCTTCGCGGATTCGGTAGAACCGGTCGGCGGCGAGCGGCCCCAGCTTCTGGATGCGACCGCCGGGCCAGCGGATCTCCAGTCCTTCCACCCGCGCCCGATCACCGAGGCCGAACGTGAGCCGCGTGTCGCTGTAGGAGCAGTAGCTCGACCCGCCCCGCACCCACTGGGTCTGCCGCAGGGTGCCCGCCCGCAGAGTCACCTTCGCCCCCACCGCGTCGCGGCTGCCGCGCACGCCTTCGAGCCGCAGATTGATCCAGTGGTTCCGGTTGCCGCCGTCGTTGCGGTACAACTGGAGCGGCCCGGTCTGCGACACCATCAGGACGTCCTCGTCGCCGTCGTTGTCGTAGTCGCCGACGGCGACGCCGCGGGTCACGCGCGGCTTGACCAGGTCGCCGAGGGAGCGCTGGTCGTCGGCGAACGTGCCGTCCCGCTGGTTGTGCAGCAGCTGCTGGCTCTGCTCGTACGACGAACCCGCGGTCGCCGTGTCCATGTGGTCCAGCACGTGCCCGTTCCCGACGACGAGGTCCTTGTAGCCGTCGAGATCGTAGTCCAGGCACTCCAGGCCGAAGCCCAGGAACTGGAGGTTGGTGCTGGCGACGTTCGTCCGGTAGCTCAGGCTCTCGAAGAGCCCGCCGCCCGCGTTCCGATAGACGGATTTGGGCTGCCCGGAAAAGTTGACCACGAACAGGTCCTCGCGGCCGTCGTTGTCGTAGTCGCCGCGGCCGATGCCCATCCCGGACAGGGACTCGCCCTGGTCTCCGAACGCGACGCCCGCCAGGATCGCCCGGTCCGTGAAGGTGCCGTCGCCGTTGTTCCGGAGCAGGAAATTCGGCATGGTGTCGTTCGTGACGAACAGGTCCAGCCGGTCGTCCCCGTCATAGTCGAGCCAGACGACCCCCATGGCTTTGCCGCGGAGACGGTCCAGCCCGGCGCGCTGCGTCACGTCTCGGAACGTGCCGTCGCCGTTGTTCCGGTACAGCCGCGACCGGCTCGGCTCATAGACCTGGGGACGACAGTACGAGGGGCTCCCGTCGACGCTGGGGCACGGTTTGTCCAGCGCCGGGGACCAGCGGACGTAATGCGTCACGAACAGGTCCAGGTGGCCGTCGTTGTCGTAGTCGCCCCACGCCGCGCTGAGCGGCCACGGCATCTCTTCGGCAGTACCGGACACGCCCGCCCGGCGGGTGACGTCCGTGAACGTCCCCTTCCCCCCGTTGTTGCGGAACAGGTGGTTACCCCCGTAGGCGGTGACGTACAGGTCGGACCATCCGTCGTTGTCATAGTCGCCCACGGCCACGGCCTGACCATAACCGGTATAGGCGTCTAACCCTGACCCGGCGGTAACGTCGACGAAGGTGCCGTCGCCCCGGTTGCGGTACAGCGCGTTGCGGGTGCTGAAGCGTTTCTCCGTTTCCTTCGCGCCGGGAACCGGCCCGCTCTGGATGGCGACGATGTCCAAAAGCCCGTCATTGTCGTAGTCGAAAAAGGCGATGCCGCCGCCCGTCGTCTCGACAAAAAGGTGGCGGCCGGTCGCTCCGTTGTGGTAGGTCCACCGGACGCCCGCATCCGCCGTGACGTCCGTGAACCGGACGGGGTGTGGGGTCACCTGCGGCGCCGCCTCGGCGCGCGCCGGGTCGATGATGGTGGAGACCGGCACGACGTCCGTCGGCTGCACGTCGTCGGGGGTCCGCGAACGGCAGCCGCCGCCCATCGACACAGTCGCGAGGGCGGCGATCAGGGCCAGGAGCAGGGGGCGCGCGGCAGGGTTTTGCCGCATGCTACGGCACGAAGTCCGGCCGGGCCGCCTGCTGGGCGAGGTCTTTTTGCCCGCGGCGGCGGAGGAAGGCGACCAGCGCTTGG
The DNA here is from genome assembly GCA_902805585.1 of uncultured Armatimonadota bacterium. Taxonomy (GTDB): domain Bacteria; phylum Armatimonadota; class Armatimonadia; order Armatimonadales; family Armatimonadaceae; genus CADCTO01. Next base: position 3,586 of record CADCTO010000688.1, read on the forward strand.
CGCGGCCGGGGGTCGCGCGGCGCCTGCCGCACGAACTCCACCAGGTACGCCTGCGCGGCCTTCAGCTCGCCGTCCTCCTCTTCCAGGCGAGCCAGTTCCAGGCCCGCCTCGCGATCCTGATGGTTGAAGCCGAGGCGGTGCCGCAGGTGCTCGATGCGATCGTGTCGCGCACTGACCGTCTCCAGTCGAGCCGCCGCAGCCGTCGCCTTCGCACGGTCCCCGAGCCGGGTGTGGACGGTTACCAGGCCGCGCAGGATGGCCTCATCGTTCGGGGCCAGCAGGGCGCCCGCGCGGTACGCGGCGAGCGCGTTCTTGGGCTGACCGATGTCGTGGTAGAGTTGCCCCAGCAGGGCGTAGATGCGGTAGTCGCGGGGGCGCCCGCGCTGGGCGCGGTTGGCGTAGTCGAGCGCCGAAATCAGGTTCGCCCGCGTGCGCTGTTTCTGGTTGTACAGCACAGCCATGTAGTAACAGGCCTCCGCGTCGCCGGGGTGCGCTTTCAGGTACGGGGCCAGGTAGGCTTCGGCGCCCCGCATGTCGAGCGTGTCCATCTCCAGACTCACCAACCCCAACAGGAAGCGGCGGTCCCCCGGCCGCAGGGCGAGTGCGCGCTGCAACGCCTGCATCGCTGCGGGGATGTTCTTATTTTTGGCCAGGAGCATCCCGTGCAGGCCGACCACCTCCGGGTCGTCCGGCATCAAGCGTGCGGCCCGTTGCGCGGCTATCGCTGCGGATTCGGTATCGCCCAGCATCTGCTCCGCCCGCGCCAGCTTCAGGAACAGGGGGCCGTTCTTCGGGGACCGCTCTGCGGCGCCGCCGTAGGCGGTGGCGGCCTCGGCATAGCGGCGCAGTTCCATGTACAGGTCGCCCAAACGCTCGCGGCAGCCCGGGAAGGAAGGGTCCTTTTCCACCCCGCGCAGCCACTCGCGCTCCGCGTCAACGAAACGGCCTGCGGCGGCCATCTCGGTGCCGCGCGTGTAGTGCGTCATGCCGGGGCGCGTCTGCTGCCGCCAGAACCAGAACGTGTAGGCGGCCGCGATAGCGCCGGCCGCGATACAGGAGAAGGCGAGGATGCGGGCAATAGACCGCCGCACGCGCCGTCCGGGGACGGAGGGTTGAGGAATCGGCTCGGTGCGGGCGCGAACGTTCATGCGGTTTGCTGAAGAAGGACGGGAACGCAAAAGCGACAGGACGGGCCGTCAGGCGGCGCGCCCTGTCGCTTCGCTGTCAGCCTACGTGATGTACGCCGGGGGCGCGCCGGGAAGTTCCCCGGCGCGCAGCTCCGCCTACCACATCCGAGCGTTGATGCCGGTGGTATTACTGGGCGCGTACCCTTTGAGGGTCTCGTACTTGACGTGACCATCGACGTACAGCATGTTGCGCCGGTCTTCGTTGCCCGGGGGGTTGTTTTCGAAGGAGCTCATGTGGAAACCCTGCTGGTCGAAGATCATGCCTTTAGAGGCCACTTCCTCCACGGCGGCGATCCCGATGCCGGAGCGGGGCGTCGTCGGGCCGTCCCCGGAACCGAGCGGCGTAGCCCCCACCGGCTGGCTCAGGCTCGTGTGCGCGTTGGGATCGTCGATGTCGTCTCTCCCCGGATTGGGCCCACCCGTGTCCCAGTAGTGGCGATCGTACCACCCGTCGAACATGGCGCCGTAGCTGTTATTGGCGCGGTTCCTCGCCCAGGAACCGTCACTGGGGCACTTGAAGATGCCTTCGTTCTTCGTGTAGGGGACGAGCTGAGCCTTCCACCCGTAGGGGTTGTCGGCGGGCAGCCAGTTGCTGCCCTTGGGGAACTGCTCGTCGTAGTCCTGTATGTACTGCGCCACGGCGAGCCCCAGCTGCTTGAGGTTGCTCTGGCAGCTCGCTCCACGCGCCTTCTCGCGCGCCTTGGCGAACACCGGGAACAGAATGGCCGCCAGAATCGCGATGATTGCTATGACCACGAGCAGCTCGATCAGCGTGAAGCCGCGACGCCTTACTGATGTTACGAAATGTGACATACTCTGTCTTTCCTTTCCGAGCGCGAGACTGGTGTGTGTCAGCACCCGCGCTGCTTCTTACTATACCTGATATACCCGCCTTCCTATTTCATCAAGCCGATTATTTTCCTCTATTTGAGGCCTCCATAACAAATGCAAACCGGTTTACCTGGCGGAATGCCGGTTTCGAACGTGTGAAGCGAGATGTCACAGCCGGAACCACGGTTCAACGGGCCGATGCCGGGCGCAGCGCTTGGCGGAACCCTTCCGGCGTGACGTAGCGGGTGTGGTAGGTCTGCCAGTCCCGGCGGTGGCGGCGGTAGACCGGGTCGTCCTCCAGGCGGCCTGGTGGCGTGTCGTAGTCCGGCCGGGAGTGCGAGGGCAGCGGCAGCACGGTCTTCGAGAAGCCGGTGTTCAGGTTGCCGTCCTTCTCCCAGCCGTCGCCCTCGAACACGAAGTCGCGCGTCCAGCCCGGCGGCGGCGGCGGCAGCGCGGGGAAGCGCAGGACCATCTCGTCGCCGGCGTTCATGATGACGTAGCGGTCGTCGGTGCGCGCGAGCAGGGGCCGCACGTCGCCAAAGCGCGTGTGGAAGCCGACCAGGTCCAGCCAGCGGGGGGCCGTCGCGGCGAGCCGGCCGTACTCCGGCACCTCGGGCGACGAGGCGTCGGGCGTGTGCGTGACGCTGAAGCCGCGATAGCGAAGGTCCGCCACGCGCGGGACGAGGCGCCGGACGCGCAACGGCGTTTTCGCCGGCAGGGCGCGCGCCCAGGCGATCTGATCCCAGAAGATCTCCAGGTTCGTGCGCAGGCGCAGCCGGCGCGGGGCGCCCGGCGGGAACAGGCCGGCGAGGTCGATCAGGATCGTCTTGTGCTTGCCGGCGGGAAAGCCGACGTTCGGACGGGCGACCCGCCACCCGCCCCGCCCGTCCGGAACTTCGACGCGCAGGGGCTGGGGCGGGTCGTGCCGGCCCTGGCTGATGGCGACGTTGATCGAGGAGTCGGTCGGATGGATCCATCCGAAGGCGACGAGCCGGAGCGGTCCGTCATCGGCGGGCGTCCCCTGCCCCAGATCGACCTCGACCCAGTGGTCGCGCGTGATGCCCTGGAACGGTCCGCGCCCGAACGTGTCCAGGTAGCGCCCGTCGCGGGCGCGCACGATCCCGGACACGTCCTTTCCCCGGTCGTCCACGGCGCGCGCGACGGGCCGCGGCGGCGACACCGCCTGGATCTCCAGCGACGGCGGCGGGATGGCGAAGCGCTCGTCCACGAAGACGTCGGTCCCGACAGGGTGGTCCACGGCCAGCAGGGCGATCTCGTCGAAGAAGTGGGTTTCCCAGAGTTCTCCGGTGATGCTCAGGTCGTAGTAGCCGTTCCGGGCCGCGAGCTGATCGCCGCGGACCTTGACGCGGTCGCGGGTCTGCACCACGCCCGCCGTCGCCTGAGCGTTGATGCGCAGGCCCAGCGGCGAGCGCCAGATGAAGTCGGTGACGAACTGCATGTTCCGCCCGTCGTGTGCGAACAGCCACGGACACGATCCGACCAGCCGCTCTTCGGCGGCGAAGAGCTGGTCCGCGCGCAGGGCGAATTCGCCCTGCGGGCTGCCGTTGGGCCACAGGATGCGGATGTAATCGGCAACGGCGTAATCGCCCAGGCCGAAATGGGTCACGGGGCCGGTGACGAGCCGCTTCTGGAACAGCAGCCCGGCGCGCAGATCGATCTCCGCCCCGAGCCCGTACGTGTTGTTGCGGCGGTCCCCGACGGCCTGGGCGCGCAGGCGCACCTTCTGGAAGTGGTAGCTCTTGGCGCCCCGGTTGGCGAGACGGACCGGGGTCTTGTCGGGGGAGATGCCGAACAGTCCGATGCGGCCGTCCTGCCCCGTCTCGTCCAGAAACAGCGTCGTTTCGCGGAGCGGGGTTTCGAGCGGCGCGAGAACGGCGTTCTCGTCGCTCAGCCAGACGCGGCCGCCCCCGGAGCCGGTCGCGAGGAGGTCCATGCCGCCGTTGTTGTCGAGGTCGGCCCAGCGCAGGCGGGCGCTGTCGTCGCCGGGCGCGTCCCCCCACTGCGCCAGGTCGGCGCTGTCCCAGCCGTCCGCGCCGTCGGCCCGGGACAGGCGGCGGACGCGGCCGTCCGCCTGGAGTACGACGAGGTCGAGGATGCCCTTCCGGTCGGCGTCTACGGCCGAGAGCGCCCGGACGGGGGCAGCGACCTGCGGCAGCGTCCATGCGGCGAAGACGCCGGACCGCTGGTTCTCCAGCACGTGCAGCGCGCCCGCGGCATCCACCAGTGCGACGTCCGCGTCACCGTCGCCGTCGATGTCGGCGGAAAGGAACGCCCGCAGGCCGCGGATCGTCCGGGGGAAGGGCCGGATCGCCGAGAACGTCCGGTCCCCGTTGTTGCGGAGCACGACCGGCGGGCCGTCCGGAACGCCCGGCACGAGGTCCAGGTCGCCCTCGCTGTCGATGTCGGCGGCCCACACGCCGGTGTAGGCGCGACCGGCGACAGCGGCGGGCAGTTTCGCCTGCGCCGTGGCGTCTTCGAGCACGCCCTGCCCCTGGCGGAACAGGCGCAGCCCGCCCCGCCCCGCAAGCACCAGATCGACCTTGTAGTCATTGTCCCAGTCCACGGGAAGGACACCCTCGGGCGACGGCGGCGCGGCTGTCGGGCCGCCCGGGAACGGGAGCGCGGCGTTGCGCAGACCGGAGCCGGTCAGGCGTACCTCGCGGCCGTTCGCGACCAGGACGACGGCCTCCTGATCCTGCCCAAGCCAGACGGGGCGTACCAGGGCCCAGGGCGCCGTGCCGGCCGGGGCCTCGACGGGCTGGGCGGAAAACGTCGTGCCCCGGTCGGGCGCGGCCGGGGCGATGGGCGGCGATTCGAGGACGATGAAGCGTTCCAGCGGCGCGCCGAGCGTGTTGTTACCGCCCGTCACGGCGAAGCGATCTGCCTGGTAGGCAGGGACCTGCACGAGCAGGTTGCGCAGCGTGTTGAGTTGGTTCACGACGCCTCTGGTGTCGGAACCGTGCGCGGAACGTTGCACCGCATCGAACTGCTGACGCACATCTTCCGGCCAGGAGGGCACTTCATCGGTGAAATGGGCGAGCAGCCGCCGTAACAGCGCCGCGTCGCCGCCCCGGGCGGCGACGCTCGCTAATTCCAGCACGGCGAACCGGTTCTCCGGGCGCGCCGCCACGATGGCTTCAAGTTGGCGCTGCACTTCCGCGTCGGTGTCGGGCCCGCCCTGCTGCTGGAGGACGCCCACCAGCGTGTACCGCGTCCGCACGTCGTCGGGATCGAGTTCGACGGCCCGCCGGAAATGGGCGGCGGCCGCGGCGAAGTCGCCACGGGTTCGGGCAAGCAGTCCGAGCAGCGCCTGGATTGCCCCGTTATCGGGCGCGAGATCCTCCGCACGTTCGGCCGCGTCACTCGCCCGCTGTAGGTCGTTCTTCTGCAGGTAGAACAGGCCGAGGTTCACCCACGAGGCCGGTTCGCGCGGAACCAGTTGGGATGCGCGCGTCAGCTGTGTGCCGGCCCGTGTGTCGTCGCCGACGTTGAGGGCGAGCACGCCGCTGTAGAAGGCGCTCACCATCTGCTGATAGACCGGGGAGCCGGGCGCGGGCAGCCGCCGGGACTGCCAGAACAGAAAACCGCCAATGATCGCCAGAGCGCCGACGCCGAGGAGGAGCCGGACGCGCGCTTTCGCGGAGAGTTTGGACACGCTGCACTTTCAGGGCCGAACCGGGAGCGGTCCGCCGGGATGAATGCGCCGCCATCGGGCGGGTGCGGGGATGAAAGATCGCCGGAAGGAGGGCGGCCTCCGCCCGTCATGATAGCGCGGAAGCGGGCCCGGTGTCAAATGCTCCAGCGCTCGCCATTCCGCAGGACCCGGTACGGTTGTCCCAGGCGTTCGGCCTCTCGCACGAACGCGTCCGGCGAGGCCGTGTTGAAAGCGAACAGGTCATAATGGCAAGGAATCACAAGGCGCGCGCCGATCTCGCGGGCCAGGCGCGCGGCCTCCGGTCCGTCGAGGTTCCCGGCGACGCGGCGCTCGGGCGCGCGGCCGTTGATGGGCAGCAGCGCGATGTCCACGTCGTGCGGACGCAGACGCTCGACCATTCCGTCGTACCCGACCGTGTCGCCGCTATGGTACAGCGTCCACGGTCCGACACGTACGGCGTAGCCGAGGAAGCGGCACCGGCCCTGCTCGTCCCGTTCCAGCGCCTCGTGCGCGGCGGCGACGCCGGTGATCCGGCAGCCCCCGGCCTCGACCGTCACGCCGTCGTCCGCACCGACCGGCCGCGCCGGGTCGATGCCCAGCCGCTCGGCCACGAACGCCCGGTTCGCCTCGGGGATCACGAGGACTGCCTGCGGATTGGTTCGCAAAACGGGCAACAGCGTCTCGGCGTCGAGGTGGTCCGTGTGGTTATGGCTCGACGTGACCAGATCGATGCCGGTCAGCCGTTCGGGCGCGACGACACGCCCGGTCAAGCGGACGTGCGGCTTGTCGGTACCGGCGTATTTTTTGGTCAGCGAATCGGACAGGTAGGGGTCGAGCAGCAGGCGCCGGCCCCGCCACTGCACGAGGAACCCGCTCTGCCCGAGCCACCACAGGTGCAGGGCGTTCGGCTCGTCACGACCCGCCGCCTCCACGTCGGCCAGGAACGCGTCGGCGGCGAGGAGCGGCGGCGTCACAGGCCCGACTCCTCGCGGACTTTCTGCACCCCGGCGACCAGGTTTTTCAGCTTCATCTTCGCCGCCCAGCGGGCGGTCTGGCTCAGCCCGCAGTCCGGCGCGAACGACAGCCGGTCCGCGGGCGCGTGCCGGAGGCACAGGCGGACCCGCTCGGCCACGTCCTCCGGCGTCTCGATATAGTAGCTTTTGACGTCGATGATGCCGACGGCGACCTCCCGCCGCTCCGCGATAGGGCCGATGATCTCGATCTCGGCGAACTCGCGGCTCGCCATCTCGACGTGGATCTCGTCCACGTTCATGTCGAGAAAGGCGGGGAACATCGGGGCGTACCGGCGCGGCCCGACCGCCCGACCTTTGTAGTTGCCGAAGCACAGGTGCGTGGACAGGCGGCACCGGCCCGCCGCCGGCTCCACCGTCCGGTTGAAGATGTCCACGAAGCGCGCCGGGTCCTCGCGGTGCGCATAGCAGCTCATCGACGGCTCATCGACGGTGATCTCGCGGCACCCGGCCGCGACCAGGGCTTCGAGTTCGGCGCGGACGATGGGCAGGAGCGCTTCGGTGAGGGCGTAGCGGTCCGGATACCGCGCACCAGTCAACAGGCGCCCGCTCAGAGTGTACGGCCCCGGCACGCTCGCCTTGAGCGCCGGCCCCTCGGGCGCGAGCCGCTTCAGGCGCTGCCATTCGTCGACCACACCCAGTCCACGGGGCGCCGACAGTTCGCCGATAACGGCGTGCTTGCCGCGCTGATCGTGGGCGGGCGGGCCGAAGCGGCGCGGAGGCGCCGCTTCGAGTTCGAGCCCTGCCAGGAAACCGTAAAAGGACAGGTTGAAATCGAGCCGCGTCTGCTCCCCGTCCGTGATGACATCAAGCCCCGCCGCGACCTGGTCGTGGACGGCGGCGATGACGGCATCCTCCTGGAGTTCCGACCGGTCGGCCTCGCCGAACTGGGAAAGGTGCTGGACGGCGAACTCCAGCCAGCCCGGGAAGGGGTAGCTGCCGATAACGGTGGTGCGCAGTGGTCGTTCTTTCATGTTGGATTCCTGGTTTCAGGGTTGCGGGATTTCCTCGCCGATCCTCGCGTACAGTTTCGCCAACCTCCGGGCGTGCTCGTCGTAGGCGGACTGGAACAGGGCTTCAGACTGCTCCGCCCCGACGAGCACGCTGCCGGTGAGGACCCGGGGCGGCTGGCCGGCTTCGGTCAGTCGGGCGGCGACCTCGGCCTTGATGGCGTTCACGAGCAGGCAGCCGCCGATCGTGGAGCCGGGGGCGACGGGCGTGGGCAGGCCGGGGATCTCGACCATGGCGTCGCCCGGCGGCGCGCCGGTGTCGAGCACCAGGTCGGCGAAGTCCTGCAGTTTCTTTCCGCGCGGGTCCTTGCTCGTGCTGGCCTCGGAGTGGCGCTTGCTGATGATGGCGACGACCTTGATGCCGCGCCGTTGGAACTGCTCGGCCATCTCGATGGGCACACGGTTGCAGCCGCTGGACGAGATGACGAGCGCCGATTCCTCCGGGGACAGGTCGAAGTTGCGCAGGATCTGCTCGGCCAGTCCGCCGACGTTCTCCAGGAACATCGCCTGCCGCTGGCCGTTGGCGCCGACAACGAGGTTGTGGAACGACAGGGACAGTTCGACCAGGGGGTTGAAGCCGGGGAACGAGCCGTAGCGCGGCCACATCTCCTCGACCAGCATGCGGCTGTGGCCGGAGCCGAAGACGTGGACCATGCGCCCCGCGAGGATGGTGCCGGCGAACCATCCGGCGGCCCGCCGAATCGCGTCTTCCTGGGCCGCGACCACGTCGATCAGCCCGCGGCACTTTTCCAAATACTGTAATGATGGGGTCAAGAACCGACCTCCTGAGATGCTAACCGCTCACCGTCCAGCCAGCGTCGACGACGAGCGTGTCGCCCGTGATGACGCGGGCGTCGTCGCCGAGCAGGAACAGCGCGGCGCGGGCGACGTCATCGGCCTCGATCAGGTCCTCGACGAGCGGCTGCTTGGTTTTCATGCGCTCCAGGATGGCCGGGTCGTCCTGGGCGCGCCGGCTCATCGGCGTGCGGATGAGCGAGGGGGCGATGACGTTGACACGGATCTTGTGCGGCGCGTAGTAGGCCGCCATGGACCGGCTCATGCCGAGGATGGCCCCTTTGCTGGCGGCATACGCGTGCGTGGCGAAGAACGTGCGCTCCGGCGAGAAGCCGAGCACGCTGGCCATGTTCAGGACCGCGCCGCGCAGACCGTTCCCGGCCACGGGCTGCGCGAGCATCTGCGAGATGGCGGCGCGGCAGACGAAGAACATGCTCTTGACGTTGGTGTCGAGCGTGACGTCCCAGCCCTCTTCGGTCACCTCGTGCAGTGGCCCGTCGCCGAACCGGCGCCCGCTGATGCCGGCCACGTTGAACAGCCCGTCGATGCGCCCGAAGCGGGACACGCAGCGCTCCACCGCCTCCTGCGCCTGCGCGGCGATGGTCAGGTCCGCGGCGTGGTAGCCGCACACGCCACCCGCCGCGCCGATCTCCTCCGCCAGCGCCCGGCAGTTCTCCCCGGTCCGGCTGACGACGAAGACCTGCGCGCCCCCCGCGGCCGCCAGGCGTGCCGTCGCCGCGCCGATGCCGGTGGAGCCGGTGATGAGGTAGACCTTCCCCGCGTGCGCACCCGTGCCAATCATGCGCGCAGACGCTCCTCGATCCAGCGTCGGTTCTGCGCCGCCGTTTCGAGCGGGTTCCGGTCCTCCGGCTCATCCTCCCACGAGTACCAGCCCTGGTAGCCGATCTCTCGAAGCGCCCCGATACAGCCGGCCACATCCACGACGCCCGTGCCGAGCAGGCACGTCTCGTGCGCCCCGGCCGCGCGGACGTCCTTGACGTGGACGTGCCGCACCCGGTCGCCCAGCGCGCGGATCGCCGCGGGCGCATCCACGCCCTGCGTACCAAGCCAGCCGGTGTCGACGCACACGCCGAGCCACTCGTTGCCGCCGTCGATCCGATTGAGGATCTCCTCGGGGCTTTTCTCCGGGTGGTTCTCGACGTTATAGCCGATGCCGAACTCCCGGCACAGGCGGGTCGCTTCGGCGGGCGGGACACCCAGCCCGCCGTCGATGTGCGGGATGCCCAGCACGCGGCAGAGTTCGAGCGTTTCGCGGCGAACCTGGCCGGCGTAGGCCACC
>CADCTO010000689.1 GCA_902805585.1 uncultured Armatimonadota bacterium
GGAACTGGTATCCGTTCCCGCCCGCGCCGTGTACGCAGCCCACGAGAGCCTGCCGTATTCGAAGGGGGAAGACATCTAGGGAATCGTCGTGATGGTCACGGTGCCGCCGTTTACGACCGGCAGCGTGACCAACTGGCCGAGCAACAACGACATGCCGATAAGCGCCTCCCCGGTCGTCGAAGAGTGCACCGGAATCACGCGTTCCTGCCCGTCCCATACGACGGTAGCCTCATGCACGGAGCAATCCACGACGCTGCCATCGGACAAAATGGCGTCATCGGTCCGCAGGTACGGGAGCAGCAACGCATCTATGAGGCCGTGCGGCAGCGACAGGTATTCGCTGAAGCCGGTGTCCAGAACCGCCTCCACTTCGGATGCGCGCCCCTCTCCGCCTTTGATTATCACGCGCACCAACGCCTCCCGGCGTGAGGCGTTCACGACGACGGTTCCGGTAATCACGCTTTGCGCGACGGCCAGGCGCCGCCCATCTTAACGGCTGCGGGGTACCCGATCCGCATCCCGTAAAGCTGCGCCTCCGGGTCCTTGTCCAGAAGGCGGTGCGTAGCGGTTAAGTCATCGTCGTTCATCTCGTACTCGCCGGTGTCCACGTTGATAATCAGCATCTTGCCGAAGTTCTCGGCGATGTCCACGCGACTGCGGATGTCGCGCTGGTACCATTCCTTGCCGCGCCGGGCCGTCTCCCGCGGCGTGTAGCGTTGAACGGGCATGTTTTTCTCCAGGCGACGGTCGTAACCGACCGCCGCAGAGCGGGTCCGGTACCTATAGCGGCCGCGGCGCCGTCCTCGCTCCTCACTGTCCAGTATACCAATCCGCTCCTTTCTCGTCATTCGCTTTCTCGCGTGCCAGCTATGGCGGGCGGGGAAGGAGTTGACGGATAAACCTACGAATGCAAGGGTGATGTTACTGGAACTCGCGGTCGGCGACGCCTACGGGGCAGGATTTGAATATGCGGACCGGCGCCTGATCGAGGAGCGCAACGACCTGACGTGCTACGTGAAGCATCCCAGACACGGCATGCTGCCGGGGAGCTACACCGACGACACGCAGATGAGCATCGCCGTGGCCGAGGCCATCGTGTCGGGCGAGCCGTGGACGCCGGAACTGCTGGCGGACCGGTTCGTGGACGCGTTCCGCCGCGACGCGCGCGAGGGCTACGCGGGCCGGTTCTACGACTTCCTCCGGCGCATGGAAGACGGGGCGCAGTTTTTGCGCGAGATCGTGCCGGTCAGCGACAAGAGCGGCGCGGCGATGCGGGCGGCGCCCGTCGGCGTGTTCGGCAGCGTGGACGAAGTGTTGGAAAAATGCGCGGTCCAGGCGGCGGTGACGCACGACACGGACGACGGCATCCACGCGGCGCAGGCCGCCGCGCTCATGACGCACTATTTCCTGTACGATCTGGGGCCGAAGGCGGAGCTGGGTGCGTTCCTGGAAGCGCACGTGCCGGGCCGGTGGGCGGAGCCCCGCCGGGGCAAGGTCGGCTCGAAGGGCTGGATGAGCGTGCGGGCCGCGGTCACCGTCGTCCTGGAACACGACCGCCTGAGCGCGATCCTCCAGAACAGCGTCGCATTCGGCGGCGACGTGGACACCGTGGCCTCCATCGCGCTCGCGGCCGCTTCGTGCAGCCCGGAAGTGGCGCAGGACCTTCCCGAGAACCTGACGGTGCTGCTGGAGAACGGAGCGTACGGCCGGGACTACCTGGCGGACCTGGATGCCCGCCTGCTCGCGCTCGTTTCGCTCCCGCCGACCGAAGAATAAGTGGCGCGCCGGCGGCGGCGGCGTGGCGCTATAATAAAGCATCTCACGGTGACACCGGGGAAGGTCCCAAAATGACGCTGGGTTCCGCAGACCGGCCGCAGTCCGGCCACCACACGCGCTCCTATCGGATCCGCAACAACCGGGTCCACGTCGATCCGCCCAGGACGGTCGAGGTCCAGGCGACGCCCGAGCAGGTCCGCAGCCTGGAGGACGAAGGCTACCTCGTGCGCGAGCGCCTGGTCCGGGGCGCTCTGCTCGACCGGCTACGCGACGCGGCGGACGAGGTCGAGGCCGAGGCGCAAAAGACCCAGGGCACGGGCGGAGGGGGCGGCTTCGGCGGCCTGTTCGTCCGCGGCCTGATCGACAGGCACCCGGCGTTCCTGGACGCCCTGTTGAAGTTCGAGCCGACACTCTCGGTCGCCCGCGCCGTGCTCGGCCCGCAGGTGCAGATCCACGCGTCCGTCCTGCGCGTTTCTTATCCGGAGGTGGGCGACCAGCAGGTCGAGTGGCACTTCCACCAGCGCGTGGTGCCCGACCCCAAACCCGCCTTCTTCTACCGACCCGCGGTACTGGACAACCTGATCTATCTCGACGACATCACTCCCGAAAGCGGGCCACTGGTCGTGATGCCCCGCTCGCACCACCGGGACGAGGACCTGCCTTCGGGCGATTTCGCCGATAAGCCGGGGCAGGTCGTGGTCACCGTGCCGGCCGGGAGCTGCGTGACGAGCCACAGCTCGCTGTGGCACCGGGCCCTGCCGACGCTTCCGAGCGGGACGAAGCGGCGCTTGATCATCCTGGGCTACAGCCCAGTCTGGATGAAGCCGGTAGACCGGCCGAGCGCGGCCGGCTGCGGCGGCGGCCTGACGGATGCCCTGAAGCACAGCAAGGACGAGGAGACGCGGGAGCTGCTGGGCCTGTCCGGCTACTATTGAACGACGCGCGGGATGGCGGAAACGGAACCGCCGGGGTATAATAGTGTCATGCAGACGCTAACTATCGCGCGGACGCCGCGAAACCCCGCGTCCGAAAGCCTCGGTCAGGAGATGGACCTCTCGAACCGGGCGGACAGCATCGACCCGACGCTGGACCTGGAAGCGGAGATCCGGCGGATGAAGCGCGAGAAGAACGCCGTTTTGCTCGCGCACTACTACCAGGACGCCGAGATCCAGGACCTGGCCGACCACGTGGGCGACTCGCTCGCGCTCGCGCAGGCGGCGGCCAAGACGGACGCGGCGGTGATCGTCTTCTGCGGCGTCCACTTCATGGCCGAGACGGCGAAGATTTTGAACCCGGACAAGCCGGTCCTGCTGCCGGACCTGGACGCCGGGTGCAGCCTGGCCGACCGCTGCCCGGCCGACCTGTACGGCGAGTGGCTGAAGCAGTACCCCGGCCACACGGTCATCAACTACATCAACTCGTCCGCCGCCGTCAAGGCGCTG
>CADCTO010000690.1 GCA_902805585.1 uncultured Armatimonadota bacterium
CTCGCCGTAGTACCGCTCCGCCAGGCACAGGCCGTCGGCTTCCTGCACGGTGACGCACGCGAGGCCGCCCAGCCGCTCGGAAAGGTCCCGGCACGGCGACTGCCGGTTCGTGATGGGGACGTTGGGCGAAAGGATGCCGCGCTTCTCCCGGCAATCGATCAGGCCCGGCAGGCTGATCCCCAGCCCCAGCGTCGATAACCCGGCGCGGCCCATCAGGCGGCCGGCCTCGCGCGCCGCCGCCTCGATAAGGGCATCGTATGTGGCGGGCGTGGGGAACTCGCCGGCTTCCTCGCCGTGGAGCCTGCCGTCCAGCCCGGCCGAGACGACGCGGCAGCGGTCGGCGTCGATGACGAATCCGAGCACCTGCGCCGTCTCGTTGGCCAGGCGGAGTTTCCGGGCCGGCCGCCCGCGCGACAGCCCGAGCCCCGGCATCTCGCCTTCTTCGAGCAGGCCTGCCCGCAGAAGCGCGCCCACCGCTTTTGATGCGGTCGGCGCGCTGATGCCGGAATGGCGGGCCACCTCGGCGCGGGACAGCGGCCCCCGGGCCTGGATGGCGCGGAGCACCTGGCGCTCGTTGAGTCTGCCCAGCAGCGCGGGTCGGACGAGGGACGGATTTGTCATAAAGAGTACCCCATTGTATCCCTCGGGCGGTATTTCGTCAACACTGTTTACTAAATATCGTTTCGCAAAACACCCTACACATGGCTGCGTTCGCCACGTCACGAATGAGGTAGAAAGAGACGCCATGCGAAGCCTTTATGACGATTTGACCGAGAAGCCGGAGAAGGACCCGAGGCTCACGAAACGGGGCGGCCCGAGGTTCGATCTCAGCCTCCTCCTTTTCAACGCGCGGGGTTCCTTGCGCGAACTATGGCAGGCCTCCGGACGATGCACCCGTGCCTGCGACGGTGAGGTACTGCATGACTTGATCGATGTTGCCGAGAAGCTCCGCCCGATCTTCGGGGAGACGGGAACGGCGGCGCGCAACGCGCCCTGGAAGGGGCGGAACCCATGAGTCCGGAGACAGCGAATCTCGTTCTCGGCGCGGTCATCCTGGTCGTCCTGATCCCCGTCCTCTATTTCGTCGCACGGGCCGCCGGCGCGCTCGGGGACGTGTGGAGCGCGCGCCTCCTTGCTCCCCTGGCGCCGGCCATCGGCGGCACGGTCCAGCGCACTCCCCCCTGCATCCGGGGCAGCTATCAGGGCCGCGCCGTGCGCGCGTCGTTCACGCCCGGCCAGAGCGTCGGATCGGGCGACAGCGCCACGACGATCAACGCCTTTTACATCGAAGTGACCGATCTGCCGGGGCGACAGGATTGGCGCATCAAATTTCATGTATCCGGGCTTTTCGGCCAGGGTCAGAAACAGCTCCACATCGAAGTGCAGGACCAGGAATTAGGCGAACGGCTGGATCAAGCGGGCGTACTCGCCATAGTATCCGCGGTGAGCGCGCCAACGCGGGACTACGTGACCGTCGCCTACGAGGCGCGGCGGAAGACACTGACCTACACGGATGACGTGTCACCACGCCGGGTACCTTCCCAGGAACAGTTCGCCGCTCAGCTTGCGTCGGTCGCACGCTTGGCGGAAGTGAACGAGCAGCTAAACCCTTGATAGCGCCGCCGGCCTTTCCGGTTTTGCCGTTTCGCCGAAAGTGATGAAGCGCGTGCGCCACGCTCGCCCGCGCGGTGCATCTTGCACAGGAGGCAGTACAGACATGAGTGCAGCGACCGTAACCCCGACAAGCACAGAAACGACGTTTCTCCGCGCCGTTCCCGTTCTGGCGGCCCTGGACATCCCGGCGGCCGTCGCCTTCTACAAGCGCGCCGGGTTCACGACACGCTACCAGGCGGAGGATGGTGAGTATGCCATCGTGCAGATCGGAAACGGCGGGGTCGAGATCCACTTCTGGAAGTGCGACGACCGGCGCATCGCCGAGAACACCGGCTGCCGCGTGGAAGTGACAGGTGTGGAACCGCTTTACGAGAAGCACCGGGCGCTGGGCATCGTCCACCCGAACGGCGCCCTATCGGAGCAGCCGTGGGGCACGCGCGAGTTCGTGATGGTGGACGACTCCGGCAACATCGTCACCTTCTTCGAGCGCCTCGCCGCCCGCTGAGCTTTTCCGGCAGTGTTTGCCGTAGGTTTGCGTGCGCACCACCGGCGGGGTATAACGAGGGCGGCGCTGAGACGTGGGGAGGTCGTTCGCGCCGCGTGGCCTTATGGATTTGACACAACTTTTGCCGCTCGCGGACGGCTGGGAGACCCTGGCGCAGGTGGAGGATTCCCTGCGGCGGGGTCGTCGGTCTGTCTTGCTCGAAGGGATGCCGCTGGCCGCCAAAGGGTTCCTGCTGGCGCGCCTGCAGCGGGACCTGAACAAGCCGCTCCTGATCGTCACCTATTCCGAGGAACAGGCCGCCCGGCTGGCGCAGGACCTGGGCGCGTTTCTGCCCCCCGAGGAGGCGCCGCGCCTTCTGCCGTCGTCGCTGCCGCTGCTGCTGGACGACGAGGAGAGCGGGCGCGACGTGGGCCGGGCCGGGCGGCGCCTGGCCGCGCTGACGGCGCTCGCGAACGGCGAGAAAGCGACGGTCGTCGCGCCCGTCACCGCCATCCTGCAGAAGGCGCCCCCGGCCGGCGCGATCAAGGCGCGGCGCATCACGCTGTCGGAGGGCGAGACGGTCAGCCTCGACGCCCTGTCGGCGCGACTGACGGCGTTCGGCTACGAGCGCCAGGACCAGGTCAACCTCCCGGGTTCGTTCGCCCGCCGCGGCGACATCCTCGACGTGTTCCCGTCGGACCGCGAAGAGCCCGTGCGCATCGACCTGTTCGGCGACGACATCGAGTCGATCCGCCCGTTCGACCGGGAATCCCAGCGCTCGGTCGGCAAGATCCCGTCGGTCACGCTCGTCCCCGCGCACGAGGTCGCTTTCACGCGCGAGAACATCGCCCGCGCTTCCGAAGCGCTGCGTAAGCAGGCGGAGAAGCGGGTCAAAGAGATGCAGCAGGCGGGCGAGGACCGCGAGCGGATCGAGCGCCTGCGCGAGTCCGCCGAATCCGACACCGCGCGCATCGGGCACGCCGCCTACTTCGCCGGCGTCGAGCGCTACCTGCCCCTGCTCCACCCCGACGCGGGCTGTGCCCTCGACTACCTGCCCGACGACGCCCTGGTGATCCTCGACGAGCCGAACCAGATGCGCTCACACGCGGAGCGGGACGT
>CADCTO010000691.1 GCA_902805585.1 uncultured Armatimonadota bacterium
GCGATATTCGATGTCGAAAAGGCCGTTACGGAAGACGGGGCGCGGCGTCGCCTCCGCCGGGCGGAACGCCAACCCGGACAGGCCGTGCTCCTCAACAACCGACTTGAACGCGTCCGCGGCGAACACGTCGAACCCGCTGTACGGCGTCTTGAATAGGCGGGCGCTCCCCACCTTGTTCGGGTCGAAGGCGTAACGCTCGACCCGCCGTGACTCCTTGCCGTTCCGGAGCCTCGTGACCCGGATCTCGGCCCGCGCTTCGTCCAAACAGTCCAGCACCGTGACCGGGTTCAAAAGGACGTAGTCGTGCCCGACCACCTCGACCGGCAGCACCTCAACGTCGTCCTTCAAGAGCGGCAAGACGACCTCGGCCGCCCGCGCGCTGCACAGAAAGACGCCCCCGTAGTGGTGCGGGAAGTCGGTGACGTTAATCACCGGTTCGGTCGGCCGGCCCCGCAGATCGACCCAGTTCCCGTTTTCGTCCTGCGCGGGCGCCTTCGGCCAGAATTCCAGGCGCGGGCGCTCCCACATGCCGGACAGGCGCTCGCCGGTGAACATGTCCGGGAAACTGGCGGGCCTCTTTTGGTGACCGCGCTCGTCTTTCACGAACTGCACGCCTGACAGCAGGGACGAGTCCGTATCGACACGCCATACGGTCGCCATGCGGGGCTACTCCGCTTTTTCCGCAGGCAGGGGAAGCTGCCTCCCCGCGTCGGCCTCCAGCACGCCGCCGATCCCGCCGCTCGGCAGCACGCCCGCCGCCGCGTAGACGGCGATCTTGTCGCGGGAGTCCAGGATGTCCAGGTTGCGCAGGGCGAGTTGCCCGATGCGGTCGAGCGGCGAGAACGCCTCCTCCTCGACGCGCTCCATGCTCAGGCGCTCGGGGTGGTAGGTCAGGTGCGGTCCCGTGGTGTCCAGAATAGAATAGTCGTCGCCCCGGCGCAGCTCGACCGTGACGCTGCCCGTGACGGCCCGACCCACCCACTTCTGGAGCGTGTCGCGCAGCATGAGCGACTGCGGGTCGAACCAGCGCCCTTCGTAGAGCAGGCGCCCCAGCCGCCGGCCGAGGGTGCGGTAGTTGTCGATGGTCCCCTCGTTGTGGATGGCGGTGACCAGGCGCTCGTACGCCAGATGCAGCAGCGCCATGCCCGGCGCTTCGTAGATGCCGCGGCTCTTGGCCTCGATGATGCGGTTCTCGATCTGGTCGGAGACGCCGAGCCCGTGCCGCCCGCCGACCCGGTTCGCCTCCTCCACCAGCGCCACCGCGTCCGAAAACGACTGCCCGTTGATCGCCGTGGGCACGCCCTCCTCGAAGGCGACGGTCACCTCTTCGGGAGCGATGACCTCGGAGGCGTCCCAGAACCTGACGCTCATGATCGGCTCGACGATCCGCAGGCCCTTCGACAGGAACTCCAGTTCCTTGGCCTCGTGGGTCGCGCCCCAGATGTTGGCGTCCGTGGAGTACGCCTTTTCGGCGCTCGCCCGGTACTCGAATTCGTGCTCCGTGAGCCAGTCGCTCATCTCCTGGCGCCCGCCCATCTCGCGCACGAACGACTCGTCGAGCCAGGGTTTGTAGACGCGCAGGTTCGGGTTCGTCAGCAGGCCGTACCGGTAGAACCGTTCGATGTCGTTGCCCTTGTAGGTCGAGCCGTCGCCCCAGATGTCGACGCCGTCCTCGTGCATCGCCTGCACCAGGACGGTCCCCGTGACCGCCCGCCCGAGCGGCGTCGTGTTGAAGTAGGGTTTTCCCGCCGTCGCGATGTGGAACGCGCCGCACACCAGGGCCGCCAGGCCCTCGTGGACCAGCGCCGCGCGGCAGTCCACCAGGCGCGCCTTTTCCGCCCCGTACTGCATGGCGCGGCGGGTGATGCTGTCGTAATCGGTCTCGTCGGGCTGGCCCAGGTTCGCGGTGTAGGTGTACGGGACCGCCCCGTGGTGGCGCATCCACGCGATGGCCGCGGACGTGTCCAGGCCGCCGGAAAAGGCGATGCCGACGTTCTCGCCTTTGGGCAGCGAGAGTAATATTTTGTTCATCATCGTACGCGCGCGGCCTCGTTCCGTAGAAGATGGCCGCCGCGCGCATCCCGCCGGTCTTCGCGGGCCGGCCTTACCGTGTTCGACAACAGGTTCCCTTTCGTACGCGCCCAGCCCCTCCGGGGGCGGGCCTTACCTTTTCCCGGGCACCACCAGACCGATGATCGCCAGCACGATCCCGACCCCGATCGCGATGGACGCGAGCGGGTCCAGAAGCGCGCCGCCCAGCGTCAGGGCGACCTTCACCGCCAGGCCGATCAGGAACAGACTGATGCCGATGTCCAGCAAGCCCCGGCGTTCACGGTACATGACGGTGTCTCCTAGAGCACGGCGGCGAGCAGCGCCGCCTGGATGTGGAGCCGATTCTCGGCCTGGTCCCACACGCCCGCGTTCGGGCCGTCCAGCACCTCGTCGGCGATCTCCTGGCCGCGGTGCGCGGGCAGGCAGTGCAACACCAGCACGTCCTCCTTGGCCTCGCGGACCAGTTCGTCGTTGATCTGGAACCCGGCGAAGTCGCGCGAGCGTTTCTCGGACTCCTCTTCCTGGCCCATCGACGTCCAAACGTCGGTGTACAGCACGTCGGCGTCCGCGGCGGCTTCGAAGGCGTCGCTGGTGATCTCGAAGCGCGTGCCGTGCGCCGCGGCCAGGGACCGCGCCTGCTCCACGATGTCGTTCACGGGCTCGTAGCCGGGGGGGCAGGCCAGGGTGAAGTGCGTGCCCAGCCGGGGCGCCAGCAGCATCAGCGACTGCGCCACGTTGTTGCCGTCGCCCACGAAGGCGAACTTCATGCCGCGGGTCTCGGACTTCTTTTCCAGCACGGTGTAGAAGTCGGCCAGCGCCTGGCACGGGTGCTCGCGGTCGGTCAGGGCGTTGACGACGGGGATGTCGGCGGCCCCCGCGAGCGCGGTCACGGTCTCGTGCGCGTAGGTCCGCGCGGCGATGGCGTCCACCCAGCGCTCCATGCAGCGGGCCACGTCGGCGACGGATTCCCGCGAGCCCATGCCGATGTCCTGCGGCGACAGGTAGATGCTCTGCCCGCCCAGCCGGGTCATGGCGACCGAAAAGGTCACGCGCGTCCGCAGCGACGGTTTCTCGAAGATCAGCGCGAGCGTCTTCCCCCGGACGTTCTGCGGCATCCGTCCGCTCTTGATCTCGCGGGTCAACTCGAACAGCCCGTGCACGTCCTCGGGCGACAGATCCTGGATGGAAACGAGGTCGCGCCCGCGGAGGAAGCCCGGCCGCACCTCGGGAACTCGGTGGATCGGCTCCGCGGCCGACAGGGGTTCGCCCGCCAGGTGCCCCAGCTCGCCCGAAGCGCGCTCGTAGCTGAGCCCGAGCTTCCGGAGCGCTTCGGCGGCACGGTTTCCGCGCGAGCGGAGCAGCGCGAGCAGCAGGTGCTCGCTGCCCACGGTCTCGTCCCCGCTCTGTTCGGTCTCCGCGTGCGCGTGCTCGACGATCTGCCGGGTGACGGCGCTGAGCTGCGACGTTTCGGCCGGCGGCCCCCCGCCCGTCAGCTCCACCGCGTCCCGGACCTGCGAGGCCGCGATGCCCAGGCGGTCGAGCAGGCGGATCGCGCAGGTGTCGTCGCCGTGCATCAACCCCAACAAAAGGTGTTCCGGCTCCACCTGGGACTGCCCCAGGCGCATCGCCTCTTCCTGAGCCCAGAGCACCGCCGTGCGCGCGTTCTGCGTGAACTGTATCGCCATAACGCCTCCTTCTTACGACGCCGTCACCGCGGCGACGGCGACGATCGCCTTCTCCAGTGTTTCGACGGCCGCGTCCGCATCGCCTTCCGTGATCGTGAGCGGCGGCAGCATCCGGATCGTGTCGTCGCCGATGGCGTTCACGATCAGGCCCGCGTCCAGACAGGCGCCGACGATCTGCCGGGCGACGGGCCGCGTCAGGCCGACGGCGAGCATAAGCCCGACGCCCCGTGCGGGGCCGACCGTGTGCGGGTGCCGCCGCCGCAAGTCCTCAAGCCGCGCCACAAGGTGCGCGCCGACCCGGCGCGCGTTCGCCTGGAGTTCTTCGTCCGCGATCACGTCGAGGACCGCGTTGGCGGCGCTCGCGGCCAGCGGGCTGCCGGCGAACGTGGAGCCGTGGTCGCCGGGGACGAGCGTTTCGGCGGCGTCGCCCCGGGCGAGGCACGCCCCGATGGGGAACCCGCCTCCCAGCCCCTTGGCCAGCGTCATCACGTCCGGCACGACGCCGTAGTGCTGGTAGGCCCACATGCGGCCGGTCCGGCCCATGCCGGTCTGGACCTCGTCGAAGATCAGGAGCGCGTCGTTCCTGTCGGCAAGCTCACGCGCCGCCTGCAGGTACTCGCGGGTCGCCGGGAGGATGCCGCCCTCCCCCTGGATCGGCTCCAGCAGGATCGCCGCCGTGTCGCCGCTCACCGCCGCTTTCAGCGCCGCGATGTCGTTGAACGGCACGTACGAGAAGCCGGCGGGCAGCGGCTCGAACCCCTTCTGGTACTTGGGCTGGCCGGTCGCGGTGATCGTGGCGATCGTGCGCCCGTGGAAGGAGTTCAGGGCGCTGACGATCCGGAACTTGTTGGGTCGCCCGAACGCCTTGGCCCGCTTGCGCGCCAGCTTCAGCGCGACCTCGTTCGCTTCGGCGCCCGAGTTGGAAAAAAAGACGCGCTCGAAGTCCGACAGCTCGATCAGGCGCCGCGCGAGCCGCGCCTGGCCTTCGGTCAGGTACAGGTTCGACACGTGCATCAGCGTCGCGGCCTGCTCCTGGACGGCCGCGACGAGGCGCGGGTGGCAGTGCCCGACCGAGCAGACGGCGATGCCGGCGAGGAAATCCAGATATTCCTTGCCGCGCGCGTCCCACAGCCGCGCCCCCCGCCCGCGGACGAATGTCACCGGTTGGCGTGCGTACGTCTTCATCACGTGCGCGGCGTCCCAGACCCGCGCCTGCTCCTCTTCGGCCGCCGCCACCGCCGCAGCGGATGCGGTCTTCGTGATCGTTGTCATGCCGTCTCCTGCCGTGCCTGTCCGGCGAAGTCCACGTCTTTCGTCATCGTCACCACGCGCACCGGGGCGCCCAGCGGGTTCACGGTCGTGCGCTCCTCCCCTTCCGTGAACCCGTGGCTCCGGTACAGGTGCCGGTTGCGGGACACGGACACCCGCGTCAGGCACCAGAGGCGCTCCTTGCCGGCCCCGGCGGCGAAGCCGCTCAGCCAGAGCAGCAGGGACTTCGCCAGCCCCCTGCCCTGGCACTCCGGCAGGACCGCGAGCCGGAAGAAATACAGGTCGTCCGCTCCGGCGCGGAAGCGAACGCAGCCGACCGGCCGCCCGGCCTGCTCGACCAGGGCCGCCCCCTGCCCCTCCCGCTCCAGGTCCGCCCGGACGGTCGCGGCCGTCTCCGCCAGTGCGCTCGACGGGATGTCCGCGTCGCGATACTCCGCGTAGGCGGCGGCGGTGATCGCGTGGATCGCGTCCGCGTCTTCCGGGCGGGCCAGGCGCACGCGGATCGGCGGGGTCACGGAGATGGTCATCGGATCATCGTCCCGATCCCGCTGTCGGTGAAGACCTCGATCAGCAGCGCGTGCGGGCGGCGCCCGTCGATGATGTGGGCGCGTTCGACCCCGCCGTCCAGGGCGTCCAGGCACGCTTCCAGCTTGGGGATCATGCCCTTGTCGGCCGCGCCCGAGGCGATCATCGCGTCCACCTCGCCCGTCGTCATCTCGGAGAGCAGCGAGGCTTTGTCGTTGAAGTCGCGGTACAGCCCTTCGACGTCGGTCATCAGGATCAGCTTCGTCGCGCCCAGCGCCGCCGCGAGCGCCCCGGCCGCCGTGTCGGCGTTGACGTTGAAGGACTCCCCGTCGCTGCCGATCGCGACCGACGAGATCACGGGGATGTAGCCGGCCGCCGTCAGCGTGTGGATGATGCCGGGGTCCACGTCGGTGATGCGGCCGACGAAGCCGATGTCGCCGCGCCGGGTGTCCTTCTGCGCCACAAGCAGGTTGGCGTCCTTGCCCGAAAGGCCGACCGCCTTGCCGCCCTCGCGGTTCAGGTGGGCGACGATGTTCTTGTTGGTCTTGCCGGCCAGCACCATCTCGACGATCTCCATCGTCTCCTCGTCGGTCACGCGCAGGCCGCCGATGAAGGCGGGTTCCTTGCCCATCCGCCGCATCGCCTCGGACACCTCGGGCCCGCCGCCGTGGACCAGGATCGGGTTGATGCCGACGTAGCGCATCAGCACGATGTCGGTCATGACGGCGCGCTTCAGCCCCTCGTCGATCATGGCGTTCCCGCCGTACTTGACGACGATGGTCTTGCCGCTGAACTCCCGGATGTAGGGCAGCGCCTGGATGAGCGTTTGCGCGGACTGGTCGGGCGGCAGCAGCGGGGTCACGTGTGGTACTCCGCGTTGATGCGCACGTAGTCGTAGCTCAGGTCGCACGTGTAGAACGTGGCGCCGTGCTCGCCCGCGGCCAGGTCGATGGCGATCTCGACCTCTTTGGCGCGCATCGCTTCCGACAGGGCGCCTTCGTCGAACGGCGCGGGCATGCCCCGCTCGAAGATGCGCGTCCCGGCGAGGAAGGCCGTGGCCTTGTCGGGATCGAAGCGGGCGCCCGACCGGCCCGCGGCGGCCAGGATGCGGCCCCAGTTGGGGTCGTTGCCGAACAGGGCGGTCTTGACCAGCGGCGACTCGGCGATGGTCTTGGCGGCCTGGCGCGCGTCCGCCGGCGTCTCGGCCCCGGTCACGCGCACCGTCACCAGTTTGGTGGCGCCTTCGCCGTCGCGCGCGACCTCCTTGGCGAGGTGGACACAGACCTGGGTGAGCGCGCGGGTAAAACCGGCCAGTTCGGGGCCGTCCTCCACGATCTCCGCGTTGCCCGCCGCGCCGGAGGCGAACAGCAGGCACATGTCGTTGGTGGAGGTGTCGCCGTCCACGGTCAGGCAGTTGAACGAGACGTCGACCGCCTCGCGCAGGGCGCGCCCCAGCAGCGCGGGGTGGACCGCCAGGTCCGTCGTCAGGAACGCGAGCATCGTCGCCATGTTGGGGGCGATCATGCCGGAGCCTTTGGACATGCCCCCGATGCGCCCCCGGACCCCGCCGCAGTCGAACTCCAGCGCGTACTCTTTGGAAAAGGTGTCCGTGGTCAGGATCGCCTCGGCGGCGTTGGCGGCGTGGTCCGGGCCGGCCCCCAGCCCGCCCGCGCAGTCGCGGATGCCGGTCTCCAGTTTTTCCATCGGGAGCGGGTTGCCGATGACGCCGGTCGAGGCCGTCAGGATCTCGCCGGGGGCGACGCCGAGCGCCTCGGCCGCCGCCTGCGCCATGCGCTCGTTGTCCTCGGCGCCCCGGCGGCCGTTGCCCGCGTTGGCGTTGCCCGCGTTCACGACCACGGCGCGGGCGCGCCCGAGGCTCCGGTGCAGCACCCCCTCGTTGCGCGCGACGCACGGGGCGCGGACGAGGTTGGTGGTGAAGACGCCCGCGGCGGCGGCGGCTCGCTCCCCCTGACAGGCCAGCAGGGCGACGTCCCGCCGCTTGCGCTTGATGCCGCAGCGCACGCCCCCGGTCACGAAGCCGCGGGGGGCGCACACGCCGCCCTCGACCGGCACCGGTTCCGCCGCTTCCTGCCCCTTCGGCTCCTGCTCCTTCGTCCCTATGGCCACAGCCCGGGCTCCTCCAGGGCCGCCGTTTCGGGGAAGCCCAGCATCAGGTTCATGTTCTGCACGGCCTGCCCCGCCGCGCCCTTGACCAAATTGTCGATGGCGGCGACCACGACCACGCGCCGCGTGCGCGCGTCCACCTTCGCCCCGATGTGGCAGTAGTTCGAGCCGTTCACGTCCTTGGTCGAAGGGAAGTCGCCCGCCCCGCGCACGACCACGAACGGCGCGTCCTTATACGCGTCCTGGAGGGCTTCGAGCATCTGCTCCGTGGTCGCGTCCTTGGCGAGGTTGGCGTAACCGGTGACCAGGATGCCCCGGGTCATCGGGACCAGGTGCGGCGTGAACGTCAGCGTCACCCGCGCCGGCGCGGCGATGGCGGACAGCTCCTGCTCGATCTCCGGGATGTGCCGGTGGGACCCACCGACGCTGTAGGCTTTGACCGCCTCGTTCGCCTCCGCGTAGTGGTAGTCCAGGCCGAACTTCGACCGCCCCGCTCCCGAGACGCCGGATTTGGCGTCCACGATGATGCTCTTCGGGTCGATCCAGCCGCCCGCGAGCAGCGGGGCGAGCGCCAGCACGGTCGCCGTCGGGTAGCAGCCCGGATTGGCCACCAGCCGCGCCCCCTGGATGCGCGTCCGGTTCCACTCCGGGAGCCCGTAGGCCGCGTGCTTGATCAGCCCGCCGCTCAGGTGCTCGATCTTGTACCACTTCTCGTACGTGTCCACGTCGCGCAGGCGGAAGTCGCCCGACAGGTCCACGACACATTTGCCCAGGTCCAGAAGCTCCGGGGCCGACTTCATCGCCGCGCCGTTCTCCTGGGCGAGGAAGACGAAGTCGCAGGATTTGGCCGCGGCGGCGACGCCGAACTTCTGGCAGACCAGATCGCCCGCCCGGGTCCGCGCGACGCCGGGGAACGCTTTGGAAAGGGGCTGCCCGGCGTAGGTCTCGGAGACGACGTACGTGAGCCGCACCTCCGGGTGGCGCAGCAGCAGGCGCACCAGTTCCCCCCCGCCATAGCCGCTGACCCCGACGATCCCGACGGATACCATCTCCACCACCTCCCGGCGCAGACCCTGCGCCCACGGACCCACCCAGAAATAACAAAGCCGCCCGGCGTCTTTACCGTGCGGCCCCTGTAGGTTGGTTATTCCCCTGCCGGCGCCGCACCCGCCCCGGCGCCCTGCGGCATCCTGAGGCGGCCATCCCACGGCCCCGGCTGGTTCGGATTATCGACCCGGCATCGGCCAGGCTGTCTGATTCTCCGCGCTCCCATCCGTGGCCTCTTGCTGACGACGGACGCGACGCTCGACATGTATGATCGTGTTCGGCATAGGTGCGCTTTCGCGACGAAACACGCCAATTATAACCAGCCCGCGCCCGTCCTGTCAAGCGCGGGGGCGCAAATTTATGTGACACGGGTGCCCGTTCGTGGCATCACACCCGCAGGGGGTCCGCAAACGTGACGATGTTCCTGCTCCGCTTCCTGCTCCCGACCGCCGGTTTCGCCGCCGCGGCGGTCGGTTTGGGCCTGTACGTCTACCCCACGCGTCCCGGCCTGGTCTGGGCGCTCCTGCTGGTTTGTTGGGCCTGCTACCGACTCAGCCTGCGCGCCCGCGCGCGGTTCGGCGCGCGGGGCGAGGACGGCGGCGGTGGCGGCGGCCGGCCCTGAGCCGGCACGTCGGAACGGAAGGGGCCCGGGACGTTCGTCCCGGGCCCCTTCCGTTTGCGGCGGATGAAACCACGACGCTTCGCGGCTGTCCAACAACGTGGCATGCGGAAGCGGATCGTCATCGTGGCGGCCAAGGCGCCCCGCGCGGGATCGGTGAAGACCCGCCTGTGCCCGCCGCTCGGTGCGGAAGACGCGGCGCGCTTGGCCGGCGCGTTCCTCCTCGACACGTGGACGACGGCTTCGGCCGCCTTCCTGGACGCCGACCTCACGCTCGCGCTGGACGGCGACCCCGCGGACCTGCCGGCAGAGATCAGAGGCGCCACGCGGATCGTCGCACAATCCGGGAACTCGCTGGGCGCGCGACTGGTAAACATGATGGAAACCGCGTTCGGGGCGGGCTACCCGTCCGTGTGCGTGATCGGCAGCGACGCGCCGCACCTGCCCGCGCCCTTCCTGCTCGAAGCCTTCGGGCGGCTGGAGGGCGGCGCGGGCGCCGTACTCGGGCCGAGCGACGACGGCGGCTACTACCTGATCGGGCTTTCGCGGCCGGCGCCGGCGCTGTTCGAGGACATCCCCTGGAGTACCGACGCCGTGCGCGAGGTGACGCTGGTTCGGGCCGCGGAGGCGGGGCTGGCGGCGAGCCTGCTCCCGCCGTGGTACGACATCGATACGGTGGACGATCTGCGGCGGCTGCGCGGCGACCTGCGGCGCGGCGTCGCGCGGGCGCCCGCCACGGCGGCGGCGCTGGAAGGGCTGACGTTTTGACGGTGCGCGGCATGAGCCGGGGGGCGTTCGTTCTGATCGCGGCGGGCGGCTTTCTCCTTGCGGGCGAGCCCGCGGAAGCCTTCCCGAAGTTCGCCCGCAAGGAGAACAAGCCCTGCGCCCACTGCCACGTCAAAGCCAAGGGCGGCGGCGCGCGCAACGCGGCGGGCCGCTGGTACGAGCACCACGGCTTCTCGTTCAAAGGCTACAAACCCGCCGCCGTCCCGAAGTCCAAGCGCGGGACGGCTTTGAAGAAGAAAACGGTAAAAGTCGAGAGCAAACCACGATGAACTACACGAAACCTGTTCTGGCCCTGTGCGCCGCGTCCGCGCTGGTCGCGCTCACCCCGGCCCGCGCGGCGGCGCCCGACCCGGACGCCATCGCGACGGGGAAGATCCGCGACCTGACGACGACGATGCGGGTCGTCAGCGCCAACTTCCCCGAGTTGAAGAAGATCGGCGGCTCGTTCGCCACCTCCTACCGGTTCAAGCGGATGGAGATCGCCTACAAGAACCCGAACAAGACCTGGCTGGAAGCCAGGATCCTCGGCGCGCGGGTGACCATGGTCTTCAACGGCGGCACCAAGATGGTCAGCTTCCCCGGCCGCAAGCAGGTCAAGAACGTCGAAAAAGAGCCCGGCCAGAAGCAGAGCCTGCTGGACCTGGGGCTTTTCGCCAAGGACTATCTGGCCACGGACTACCGCCCGGTCTTCGTCAAGAACGACGGGCCGCTCCAGGTCTATAAGCTCGTCCAGCGCAACACGGACAACCGTTCGCACGAAGTCGTCTGGGTGAACCCGAAGACCTCGATCATCGAGCGGCGGCGTTCGGTCAACGGCGACAACGTGTTCCAGAAGGAGATCCGTTACACGAACGCCCAGCAGATCCGGCCCGGGATCTGGATGCCCACCCGTGTCGAGGTGTATAACCAGTTCGGCAAGCTGGGTGCGGTACAGGCTTTCGAGAACATCAAGGTCAACCTGGGCGTCGACGACAGCAGGTTCTCCGTCTCCTAACCCTGTGTCCTCGACTGTGATCGCAGCAGCACGACAGCAGGCGCCGGAAACGGGCGCGCGGCCTTCTTCGGCGCGCGCCACGACTTCGGCGCTTCTGTTTCTGGCGGTCCTGACCCTGTTGCGGCTCTGGTACGCGGCGCGCACGGGGCTCGCCGAGGACGAGTCGTACTACTGGCAATGGTCGCGGCACCTCGCCCTGTCCTACTACGACCAGGGGCCGGGGATCGCCTACCTGATCCGCCTGGGCACGCTCGTGCTCGGCGACACGCCGCTGGGCGTCCGGCTCGTCCCGATCCTTTTGGGCGCGGGTACCGGTTGGTTCGTCTTCCTTTCCGTCCGCCGCTGGTACGGCGACGGCGCGGCGCTGTGGACGCTGGGGCTCCTCAACATCGCGCCCCTGCTGGTGGTGGGCGGCATCATCGCGACCTACGACGGCCCGCAGGTCTTCTTCTGGGCCGCCGCGCTCTACACGCTGACGCGCACGGTGCAGGAAGGCCGGACCGGCGGCTGGTATCTGGTGGGACTGCTCGTGGGGTTGGGCAGCCTGGTCAAGCTGACGATGCTGCTGTTCGCCCCCTGCGTCCTGCTCTTCCTGCTGCTCTCTCCCGCCCACCGGCGCTGGCTCGCCACCCCGCACCCCTACCTCGCCTTCCTGCTCGCCCTCGCGCTGTTCTCGCCCGTGGTCGTGTGGAACGCGCAGCACGAGTGGATGGGCTTCCTGCACACCTTCACCCTGGGCAACCGCACGCGCGACGCCAAACCCCTGCGCTGGTTCGGCGACTTCCTCGGCGGCCAGGCGCTCGCCCTGTCGCCGTTCGTGTTCCTCGCCGAACTGTGGGTTCTGCGGAGACCGGCACCCCCCGCCGCCGATAAGGAGGGTGCCGGAGGGGAACCAGGGCCGCCGGGGGGGGCGGCCTTCCTCTGGGCCTTCGGGGCGCCGATCCTCATCCTGTGCATGCTGTTGGCGCTCCGGTCCAAGTTGGAGATCAACTGGCCCGCGCCCACGCACCTGATGGGCCTGGCAGCGGTCGCGGTCGCGTGGGCGGCGGCATGGCGCTCGGGACGCACCGCGGCGCGTGCCGGCATCGTCGGCGCCCTCGTTCTGTCCGGCGTGATGACGCTGGTCATCCTGTTCCCCGCTCTGCCGTCCGCCGTGGGCGTGCCCCTTTCCGCCGAGACGGCGAAAAAGGCCAACCAGGTCTACGGGTGGCCGGAGATCGCCCGCGGCGTCCAGGCGGCGCGTGAAAGCCTGGCCCGTGAAGGGAAACCCGTCTTCGTCTCCGGGGTCAACTACCGCGTCAACTCCATCCTGGCCTTCTACCTGCCGGGCCAGCCGCGCACGCAGCCGCTCTACCTCAACTCCCGTCGCGACCAGTACTGGGTCTGGACCGACCCGCGCGCGCTCGTCGGCCAGAACGCCGTGTTCGCCCTGGACGACGTGAACGCGGACGCCGTCGCCCTCGCCCGGCGCTACTTCGCCTCGGTCGAGCCGCAGGCGCCCATCGTGGTCCGGCGCCCCGGCTTCCGCGAGCCTGTCAAGACGTGGTATATCTACAAGTGCCGCGACTTCAAGGGCTACGATCCCCTCGCCCACCTCGCCGGTTACTGAGGCCCTGCGACAGACGGTTTTTCACGGCCCGCCGCCGGAGAGTCGGCGTGAGGGGCGCGCGGAATCGGGGCCGCTACCGCGAACGTCGCCGACACGGCGCCGGTGATGCCGCTATAGACGCGGGCCTCGTAGCCGGAGCCGATGACCGCGCCGGGCGGCGCCGCGACCGTGATCCTGGGAGGCTCGGCCTGGCCGTCGGTGACCTGCGCATGCCAGCCGTTCGGGCCGGGCAGCGTGGGATCCGGGGACGCGTCGACCGTGGCGCCGAAACGGCGTATCTCGAACTGGTTCGGGGGGGCGGGCAGGTCCTTCCCGTCGGTGCTGAATTCCGTGGCACCTCCCGGCACGACATTATTCGACGCGAGTGCCGGGTCCCCGGTTTTGGTGGGGCGGGGGCGGGCGGCGCCGCGGGTCGGTAGAGGGGTGGCAGCGGGTTTCTTCGGGGGCACGTTCCAGAGCGCGACTGCGCCGCCCAGAAGAACGGCAGCAACGGCGAGCAGCAGCGCGCTGGTGCGCCGCTGGAAGCCGGGTGGCGGGGATGCCGTTTCGTTCATGGCGGCGCGCCTCGTCGTGGACCACCGGAGCAAGGATTTCGTGAGCTGGTCCGCGGTCGCGGTCAGGTTCTGAACCGGCGGCGGTTTTTCCGCCGGTCGGACCAGCTCACGAAGGTCTTCGCATACCCCACAACGTGGCTAACGG
>CADCTO010000692.1 GCA_902805585.1 uncultured Armatimonadota bacterium
ACCGCTTCGTCCGATTGACCTCGTTCCTCCGGCGCTTTGAGACGGTCGAGGAGCGCGTCACCTTCCGAGATGTCGGTGTGGAGGAGCACAGCGGTGGCCTGTTCGTGGTGGTCCGTGAGCCACAGACGGTAACCACCCCGAGCGGCGCCCGGGTCACGTTACCCGCTCAGGAGCCGCCGGCCTATATGCGTGGCGCCACGGGGCGCGTCTATCCGAATACCGCAGTCACCGTTCAGGTGGACGTTGCAGGAGGATGGAGGCCGCAGTGGTTACCGCATTCGCCGCTCTGCCAGACGTTTCGTCGGCCGGTCGATCTGAGTCTTGATTTCTTGCCGCCGATGCGCCGCAGTGGTTGGGACGTGTCGCCTGAACAGCGACGGTGGATGTTCAACATGAAAGATTTGAAGCCCTGCCACCTCAAGGAGTTCACTATCATCCTGCGCCAGCGTGTCAACCTGGAGACGTTTCCTGTCGCTGTGATGGCCGACTTGCGCGCCCCTCATACGCCTATGCAACGCGGCACGACCGCTGCCGCGGAAGACTGAAGATGCCCGTACCGACTCCCGTCCCTGCCGACGCGCCCAACCCGCCGATCGAGAGCCGCCCTGCCGGACCCGAGCACGCCCCGCTCGACCTCGAAACGCTGTACAACGCGCGCACGATGATGAACTTCGAGTGGTCGCACGACGGCGCGCACCTCGTCTTCGAGACCAACATTTCGGGCCGGCTGAACCTGTGGCGCGTGCCGGCGGCCGGCGGCTGGCCCGTGCAGATCGTGGTCTCCGAGGAGCGCACGAGCCTGGGGCGGCCGTCGCCTGACGGTCGGTGGCTGCTGTTCGCGCAGGGCGAGGGCGGCGGCGAGAAGGATAACATCTACCGCATCCCCTCCGGCGGCGGACCGGCCCTGAACCTGACGAACACGCACGGCGTCGGCAACTGGAGCGCGGCATGGTCGCCGGACGCGGGCCGGGTCGCCTTCTGTTCGGAGCGCGACCAGGCGGGACTGTACCAGGCGTACGCGGTCGCGGCGGACGGAGGGGACGTGGAGCGGATCGTGCCGGCGGGGGAAGGCGGCTCGATCATCACGGTCCGCTGGTCGCCGGACGGCTCGCGGCTTGCGCTGCTGCGGACCCACGACTTTCTGCACACCGGCGTCTCTGTCTGGGACGCCCGCACGGGCGCGGAGCGGACCCTGGTGCCCCTGGACGACGAGACGCATACCGCGTTTGCCGCGTGGTCGCCGGACGGGAAGCAACTCCTGGTGACGTCGAACCGGGGCAACGGCTATGACAACGTCGCCGTTCTGGACGCGGAAACGGGCGGGCTGCGCTGGATCACGGACGGCGTGTGGGAGGCCGAAGCGCACGACTGGTCGCGCGACGGGCGCCACCTCCTGTACACGCGCAACGTGGAGGGCGAGTACGAAACGGTCCTGCACGACATCGCGGGCGGCCACGAGCGGCGCCTGCCCCTGCCGTCCGGCGTCGTCACCAAGGCCCGGTTCTCGCCGGACAGCGGCCAGATCGCGGTTCTATTCACGGGGCCGGATCGCCCCGCCGACATTTACGTATATGCGTTGGACGGCGAAACTTTAACACAGATCACCAACGCCCTCGTCGGCGGGATCCGTCCGGAGCAGATGACGCAGCCGGTGCGGGTGCGGTACCCGTCCTTCGACGGCACGCCGATCTCGTCGTTCCTGTACGTCCCGCCGGGGTTGGCGCGCGACGGCTCGCACCCGGCCCTCGTGTACGTCCACGGCGGCCCGACCGCCCAGCACACGAACACGTTCCGGCGCGACATCCAGTACCTGGTCTCACGCGGCTACGTGGTCATCGCGCCGAACTACCGAGGCTCGACCGGGTTCGGGCGTGCGTTCGAAGAGGCGAACCGTCTGGACCTCGGCGGCGGCGATTTCCGCGACTGCTGCGCGGCGCACGCCTTCCTCCAGACGACCGGCTACGTGGACCCGGCCCGCATCGCGATCACGGGCGGCTCGTACGGCGGTTACATGACTCTGATGGGGCTGACCAAGGCGCCGGACCTGTGGGCGGCGGGAGTGGCCATCGTGCCGTTCGCCAACTGGTTCACCGAGTACGAAAACGAAGACGAGACGCTCCAGGCGTTCGACCGCGTGTTCATGGGCGACCCCGTGGCAGACGCCGACCGCTGGCGCGACCGTTCGCCGTTCTTCTTCGTGGACAACGTCCGCGCCCCGCTCCTGCTGCTCGCGGGCGCCAACGACATCCGCTGCCCGGCCGAGGAGACGCAGCAGATGGTCGACGCCATCACGAAAAACGGCGGGGTCGTGGAGGCAAAGATCTACGAGGGCGAAGGCCACGGCTTCGTCAAGCGCGAGAACTCCATCGACGCCTTCCGCCGCACGGCGGACTTCCTGGACAGGCACCTGCGGTGATGGTGTACGGTCCTCACTGCCCGGCGTTTGGCCCTCACCCCCCGGCCCCCTCTCCCACCGCGCAGCGGGGCTTATTGGGAGAGGGGGAGACAGAAGGAAAAGAGAGCAGAGCGAAGAGGGCGAGGGCCGATGATCCTCGCGCTCGACATCGGCACCTCGTCCACGCGCGCTGTCCTGTACGACGCCGAGACCGGGGACACCGTGCCGGGCGGTTCGCACGCTATCGCGCACGAGCCCGACGTGACGGGCGACGGCGGCGCGACCCTGGACGCCGAGGCTCTGGCAGACGAAGCGGCGCTGTGCGCTGCGACCGTGCTCGCGGGCAGCAGCGCCGCGGGGCGCGCCGTGGCGGCGGTCGCCGTCTGCACGTTCTGGCATTCGTTCGTCGGCGTGGACGCGGATGGGCGGGCGCGGACGCCCGTCCTGCTTTGGTCGGACCGCCGCTCGGCGCCCCAGGTGGCCCGGCTGCGCGAAACGATGGACGTGGCCGCCTACACCCGGCGGACCGGCTGCCCGCTGCACACGTCGTATCTGCCCGGGCGCCTGCTCTGGCTGGCCGAGACCGACCCGGCGGCCTACCGCGCCTGCGCCCGCTTCCTTTCCCCCGGGGAGTACCTGTTCGCCCGGCTTTTCGGCCTGGAGCGCACCACGTGCTCGTTCTCGATGGCCTCGGCGACGGGCCTGACGGACCAGGCCCGAGGTGCGTGGGACGGCGAGACGCTGCGGCATGTACCGGGCCTGAGTCCGGATCGCCTCTCGCCCATCGGTGACGATCCGGTGTCAGGACTTCTCCCTGC
>CADCTO010000693.1 GCA_902805585.1 uncultured Armatimonadota bacterium
GCCGCAACAGCGACGTAGTGACTGTCTGGAAAGTCAGCTGGGGGCGCCGGAAACGGGTTTCGCCAGCCGCCGGAGCATCAGCCGCGTCATCGCCAGGTAGATGAGCGCCTCGCCGGTCTCGGGCAGGAGCTCGTAGTCCTTGGCCAGGCGTCGGCTTTTGCCCAGCCAGGCGAAGGTCCGTTCCACGACCCACCTCCGGGGCAGCCCTTCCATGCCCCGCCCGAGCGACAAGCCGGCCCACATCTCGGGGGCGGACGCGCCCGCGCGGGCGCGCTCCCGGGCGACGGCCAGGGTCTGCTGCCACTTCTGCTGCTTGCTCGTGCGCCGCACGATCTCCAGCCCCGCGCCCATCTGCTCGCGGACCCAGGCCGCGAGCTCGTCGCCCTGGTAGGCCTGATCGGCCCAGATCACCGACAGCCGCGGGAATTGGCCCCGGGCCGGCGCGAGCAGCAGCCGGGCGCCGGGCGAGTCGTGCACGTTGGCCTCGTGCAGCTTGGCCTTGAGCACCAGGCCCTGCGTGTCGGTCAACAGGTGGCGCTTGCGCCCCTTGACCTTCTTGAACCCGTCGTAACCGCGGTCCCCCCTTTTTCCGCCGTCTTGACGCTCTGGCTGTCCATCACGGCACCGCTGGGGGTCGGATCGCGGCCCAGCGCCGTTCGGAGCCGCTCGCGCAGCGCCCCGTGTACGGCTTCCCACGTGCCGTCCCGGCGCCACCGGCGGAAGTAGTCGTAGACGGTCTGCCAGGGCGGGTACTCGCGGGGCAGCATCCGCCAGGTGCAGCCGCTCTTGAGGACGTAGAAGATCCCGTCTACGACGGAGCGCAGCGACCAGAGCCGGGGGCGGCCGGTCCTGCCCGAGCACTTGTTTGGCAACAGCGGCTCCAGGACCGTCCATTCCGCGTCGGTCATGTCGCTGGGGTAAAGGGCAGACAAGCGAGCAAGGGTCATGAAATCAGTATACAGCCTGACCCCGGCTGACTTTCCAGACAGTCACGTAATGGATATTATCGGACATAGCAAGTAGGTAGTGCGGCTACTGGTCCTGGAACAGGGCACCTGCCACCCAATCGGAGTTCCCGGGGGCGGTCTTGGCATAGCCCCCGCTGACCGAGGCCAGGGCGCCGCTGGCCGTGTCGCCCCCCCGCCGCTGGCCGAGGCTGCGTAGTTACTAGCCGTATTGCCGCTGCCGCCACTGACCGAGGCGTAGGGGCCGCTGATGGCGTTTACGCTTCCCGCCACCAGACCGGCTGTACGCGTACGTTGCCGACTCTCTCGCACCCTGCTGGCTAGATCTGTAGCTGGCTTATTTGCTCGGGGAATACGTCTCCACGGTCTATGCGCCCGGTTCGCCGCGGCGCGCTCCGGTGAAGGTGACATCGTAGGCCACGCCGGCGAGGAACTCGGTGTAGTTGCCGTTGATCCGGTTCTTGGCGTCGTTGAGGGCCATGACGCCGTCAAGCGTGACCCGTTCGCCGTCCGGGTAGTTGACCACGCCCGACCAGCGCCCCGCCGCCGTGACGCTGCCGGCGAAGTTGCCGGTCCGACCGTTTTCGCGGCGGAACGAGCCAAGCATCTGACCCTCGGCGTCGATGGTGAACTGGAAGGTCCCGGTTTCCCCGAGCGCCGCGTTGCTCCACGAACCGTCGTACGCGCCCAAGAAGTTCGAATCAGTGCCTGGACCCGTCGCCGCGATGCTGGCCTCGAAGGTGCCGGGCTGAAGCGCACCGGTGACCGTCTGCACAAAGTCTCCGGCGACACCGGCGGGCGATGCGCCGCCGCTTCCCCCGCCGCCCAGCGCAGCCATCTTCCCGGCAATAGAGCGCACCTCCTGCGTTTGGCCGGACCCGAAGGTGATTGTGCCGGAGAATGTCCCGTCGCCGGCGACCGCCGCGCTGAAGGAACCAACCCGCGCGCCGCTGACGAACGACCCGGTGAGCACACCGCTCGGGTCTATGGTGAAGTTGACGGAGCCGCGCTCACCCGCGCCCGGTAGACTGTAGTTCCCCCGGTAGGTTCCGGCGAAGGGACTGGGCGGGGCAGCGGGGGGCGGCGGAGTGGGAATGCTGAGAACGCCGGGCACGCTCGCGCCGTTTTCACTTTGCGTGAAGTTCCCGACTGTTGTGCCGGCTGCGGGCGGTGCGCCCCCATTCGCGGGTGGCGGCGCGAGCGTGCCCGCGAGGGCGGCGGCGCCGGACGGGTAGGCGATCGTTCCCTCGAAGTGGCCGTTGTTGCCGATCGCGCCCGTGAACAGGCCCGTCTCGCTAGCGCGCGTGAACAAACCGGTGATCGCGCCGCGCGCGTCCACGGAAAAGCTGGTGGTACCGCTCTGGTTCCGGCCCGGCAATGACCACGCCAGCGTGTAGGCGCCCTGAAACGCGCTCTCAAAGGTGGGCAGCGTCGGAGAGCCGCCCGTGACAACGGTAAAGCTGCCCTGGCGCGATACGCCGTTCTGGGTCAGGCGAAAGTCGCCGCCCGATGTGCCCACGCCGCTGGAGCCGGCTCCAGCGAAAACGCCCGTTACGGGGAAGGACGTTCCACCGGGTTCGCTGCGCTGTCCGGAAAAGCCGCCCGCGTTGTTGACCGTGCCGGAAAAGCCGCGCGTCTGGTTGGTGCGGGCGTCCACGAACGAGCCGACCATGCGCCCTTCCTGGTCTATGGAAAAGGAGAACGTGCCGTTTTCGTCCAGGTCGGGAATGGCGTAACTGGCGCGGTACGCCCCTTGAAATAGGCTGTCGGCTTTCGGGCCGCCCCCGCACCCGGCGGCCAGCAACAGAGCCGACAGGACAAGGGCGCCGGCCACCAAAAGCGGGAGAATAGATCGCGCGCTACGCATGAGATTTCTTTCGTTCGGGATCGTGGGCAAGGGAGGCCGGCCGGGGTCCTTATGGACTCGGCGGCGTGGCGGGCCGGGCAGGAACACTCGTTGCGGCCGGATTAGCGGCGGCAGCGCCTTCCTCGTTGCTCGCCTGCACTTCCGGGGTGAGCATGATGACGAGTTCGGAGCGGCTGCGACTCTTTTTGCGGTAGGTGAACAGTTCGCCCAGGATCGGGATGCGCGATAAAATCGGCACGCGCTCGATGTTGCTCAGCTCCTCGTCGCGGATCAGGCCCCCGATCACGATGGTTTCGCCGCTTCGGGCGCGGATCGTGGTTTGCTGCTCGCGCGTGCTGATCTGGGGATAGTTGGCGCCGTTGACGGAAAGAAAGCCCGTCACGGCCGACACTTGCGGGTAGATTGCCAGGATGACGTCGCCCTCGTGGTCAATCTGGGCGGCCACCTGCACGTAGATGCCGACGCGCACCTCCTCCTGCGAAAAGGTCTGGCCCTGCCCGTACACCGAGTTGACCAGGATCGGAAAGGTGAGCCGCTGGCCGATGAGCAGAAAACCGCGCTCGCCGTCGAGCACGAACAGGGTCGGCATGGCGAGCAGTTTGGCCTGGTTGCGCGTTTCCAGCGCCGAGATTGCAGCCGTGATGAACGTCGGGTCGTGGTTAAAGCGGGCGAAGTTGAGGCCGGGCACCTGGTCGTCGGGAACGCCGTTCTTCTTAACCGGGCCTTCGCGGGCCGTGTAATTGCTATAACTCCACCGAACGCCGAACTCGCGCAGCGCGTCCGAGCCGATGTCGGTGATGCGCACGTTGATCTTGACCTGAGCGCGGTGGCGGTCGAGTTGACGCGCAAGGGCGATGGCGCGCTCGACCAGGCTCACGTCCCCGGACAAGACGATTTCGCGGGTGCGCAGTTTCTGGTCGTCCTGCTGGGCGATCAGGGGAGAAACCGAAACGCCCGCGCCCCCGCCGGCCGATCCGGCGTTGTCGGCGACCGTGTCCGCCTCCAGGGTGGGCGACAGGTATTGCGGCCCGATGCTGACTTTAACTTGCTGCGGGTCGAGGGTAGCCTGCAACGTCGCTACCAGCGAGACCGGGTCCACGTGCCGGCAGCGATACAGCCGTGTGACGGTGTTGCCGGACGGCGCGCCCGGAACGGCGGCGGGAAACGCGGCGGCCACGTCATTGGGGGAGCCGACCACGAACGTGTCGTCGTCGGTTTGGCGATAGGCCAGGCCGGCCGAGCGGGTGATCAGGTCAACGGCTTTTTCGATGGTAGCTTGGCGCAGGGCGACGGACGCCTTGCTCGCAGGCGGCGTACCGACAAAGCTCAGGCTGACCTTCGCGTCGGCCGCGACGCGTTTGAGCAGTGCGACGGCGTCCTCGCTCTCCGCGTCGAGGTCGAACAGGCGCCGGGCCGGTTGCGCCTGTGGCGCAGGCGTGGGCGCGACAGCAGGCGCACCGGGTGAAGCGGGGAGCGGCGGCGCCTGTTGTCGCGCCCACGGAACGGTGGCGGGACCGCCGATCGCGAGCAGCAGCAGCGCGAAGGAAGGGGAAGGGTGCATGGTCGTTTTTCGTGCCTGTTTTCGTGCCCGGAGTGGCCGGGGCGGACAAAAAGGTTTTCGCCCGCCCCGGCCACGCTGTTGGGGCAATGCGCGCTACCGGGGCACGGTCATCCGTTGGGACTTGATCCGCGGGTTCGATGCGGGGACCTTGTCCATTTTCGCCCCCTGCGCGGCGTTGCCGCCGGCCGGCCTGGCGGGGAGCGACGGCAGGTTGTTCTTCGGGTCGGGGAAGGTGCGCGGCTTCCAGTTCGGGTGGCGGCGCAGGAACGCTTGCCGGCTTTGCGCCTGCTGCCCCTTGACGTAGGTGACCAAGTCCGCGCGCTCGGACGGGGTGAGCCTGGCGAGCAGGGCCACGGCCTCGGCCGGAACCGCGTTGGAGTGCCGCGGCCTGGCGCCGGGACGGGACGGCGGCGCGGGTTGTGCGGCCGGCGGCCCGGGTTGGTTCGACTGGCGGAGGGCGGCGAGCAGCAGGCCGATCTGCTTGTGGCTGGTGACGCCTTTGGCCGTCAGCGAGGCGGGGATGGGCGCCGGGGCGCCGAGCGCCGCCGCCCCCTGCGCGGCCGCGACCAGCGCGCCGCCGGGCACCTGGTAGTAATCGCCGGTGCCGTCCACGTTCTCGTCGATGGCGTAGGTGACCTTCCAGGGCGACGAGCCGGGCGCGATGCGCTTGAGCAGGTTGAGGTTGTTGCCGGCCGGGTCGTTGTAGCCAGACAGCAGTGTCAGGAGCTGCTGGGTGTAGGCCGGGTTCTCCCTCAGGTTCAGGGTGTAGTAGCCGTAGCGCTGGTACACGCCCGGGGCCGGCTCGACGGCCGGGAACTCCACCTCAGTGGCGATCTGGTTTTTGACCGAGTTGGTCGTGTTCATGTCCCAGTTGAACGTTGTTTTTACGCCGCCCTGCACCTCGCCATCGAAGAAGCCGGTCTTGACCTCGCCGCCCACGAGCACTTCCAGGGAAAAGTCGATGCCCCCGCCCAGGTAGTGCGACGAGATCGTTTCGGCTTCTTCGCCGGCCGAGCCGCCCTCGGCCCAGCCGTAGTAGATCGAGCGCTTGGAGTTGGTGGCGAGCGTGACGGGCGTGCCGTCGGGGTTGACGCCGGTGGCGAAGTCGTAGGCGGACTGGTTTTCCAGGTTGATCCGATCGGGGGCGGGCATCAGGTAGGAGTGGATCTCGCCGGGGATGATGCCGCTGGTGGCATTGGGATTGAAGGCGAACGGATACGCCTTGACGATCGGGTCCAACGGGATGAGCTGCAGATACTGGGGCGCTTCGGGCACGATGTTGCCGCTGGCGTCCGCGAACTGGTAGGCGAAGCCGGTAAAACTCGACTCCATCAGGAACGCGATCCCGTTGCCGAGCACCTTCCACTGCCCGTCGGCCTCCTTGACGGGCAGGGCAGTCGCCTGGTAGGCGGTCATGACGGAGTTTTCGGTGGAGCTGCCCCACTTGACGTTGCCGCCCAGTTCGAGGTCGGCCTCGGCGCTGACCTTGGCGAAGAAGGCGCCGGCGGCGGCCTTGGCCTTAGCGATCAGCGTCAGCGAGGTGGCGATGTTCTGGTCCGTGCTTTGCCCCACGGTCTGGCCGTAGCGAGTGTGGCCGAAGTCGGCCAGGTTACCCGGCCCGTTCTTGATGTTCTCGTTGGGCACGGGCGGCGGCCCCTCGATGATGCCCACCAACGGGCTTTGCATGGCCTCGTTGTGCGTGATGGTCGGGATCTTCACGCGCCGGGCCGAGCCGATTTTGGCGGGTTCGTTGTAGAAGCCGGAGGCGTATCCCGAATCACCACTTATGTAGTAGGCCCAGTTGCGATACACCGGGATGGTCGCCGACTGGTCGGCGGTGGTCACCGGGGCGTCATAGGTGTACAGGGCGGCGGGGCGTGTAGCCAGCTTTCCGCCATTCCCGAAATAGGCGCGAGCGCCTTGCTCGGGGCCGGCGGTGACGGAGTAGGAAGGCGCCGTCCGGGTCAACTTACGATAGATATTGCGGTCGCGCAGGAGCGATAGATAGTTCAGGTAGACTACGCCGTCGGCCCCCTTGTGCAGGCCGACGACCGGGCCGGCAAAGGCGGGATCGGGCAGAGCGATGCCGTCGCTCCCTTTGGGCACCAGGGTCCAGGTGGTAGTGTTGTCCATATAAGGGGTGCGGCCGGACCAGAACCCTTCCGAGTTCGCCATGCGGGAGCAACCGACGTAGACCCCTTTGTCGCTGTTCAGGGCGATCCAGAACAGTTTCGGCTCGTCCGGGGAGCCGTCCGCCAGGTTGTCAGTAACGCAAGCGGCCACGCCCCCGTCCCAGCCCGTAATACCGGTCGGCGGGCGGATATGTGCGATGTATGCATAGCTCGAGGTGAGACCGCCCGGGGTCACCGCCCCCGGCCATATTTGCTGGACAGTGATAACGCCGCTGGTGTTGGCGTAGGCGACGTAGAATTCTCTTCCACCGCTGGTCGGGTCGCTGTCCCAAGAGAACGCGCCGAACGAGGGCGCCTTCGGGTCCATCGGCTCAGCGTCAATCGACCAGCCGCAGCGGGTCCAGTTATTGCCGCCGAACTCGAAGTATTGGATCCGTTGCGGGCCGGACACAGAGTCGCGTACTGCGGCGAACAGCCCCACCGTGTTGCTGTCCTGGGCCTCGGCGACGGGCGCCACGTTCGGGGCGTACCACGTCGGCGCTCCGTTGCCACCGCTGATCTTGCCGTTCGGAAAGCCCCTGAGGGGCGGATTGCCGGCGAGCTGGTTGCCGCCCGCTGTAGGCAGCGGCGCTTTGTAGACCTGCAACACGCCGGGCGAAGAGATTCTGGCGAACCAGATGCCGTTCGCCTTGGCGTCGGCATCGTAGTGCTCGGCCAGGGCGAACGCACCCGAGCCGTTGGTCACCTGGGCCGCGGTTTGGGCGCGCAACGGCGGGGCGGCGGCAGTGAAGATGCCGAGCGCCGCCAGCGCGATCAGCGCGGCGCGGCAAAACCCCGGGCGCGTTGTCGCTCCGTAACGGGCGGATCGGCTGCGCTCGCGTGTCGTCGTTTCCATCGCTCGTCTCCTTTGCCACAGGTTCCGGCAGGCAAGCGGCAGGGGATCCCCTGCCGGGCGGGCCGTGCGGCGTGTCGTTCGCGCTCAGGATAACCGGCGGGTCTAAACCCATCCTGTACGATTCCTATATAATGGGCAGGACGAAAGATCTTTTTTGGGGGAACGACGGGAAACACCGCCATGGACGCCCGCTGCCGTATCGATCTATTGGGCGAGACGCGCCTGGTGCGGGGAGACCGGGTCATCACCCGGTTCCGCACCCATAAGACCGCCCGCCTGCTGGCGTACCTGGCGCTGCACCTGGACCAGAGCCATGCCCGCGAGCGCCTGATCGAGCTGTTCTGGCCGGAGGGGGAGACGGAGGCGGGCCGCGCCAGCCTGAGCAACGCGCTTTCCTCGCTCCGGCGCCAGGTCGAGCCGCCCGGCGTCGCCGCCGGAAGCGTGCTGGTGGCCGACCGGCAGAACGTGCGGCTGAACCCCGTCGCCGTCAGCACCGACGTCGCCGAGTTCGACGGGCTGGTGAAGGCCGCCGCCCGGGCGCCCGGCGACGCCGAGCGTGTCCGTCTGCTGGAGCGCGCCGTCCGTTTGTACCGGGGCCCGCTCCTGCCCGGCTGCTATGACGATTGGGCCGTGCGGGAGCAGAACCGCTTGGGCGCGCGGTACGCGGACGCCCTGCAGGCGTGGGCGGCGGCGCTGGAGCGGACCGGCGACGCGGAGGCGGCGCTGGAAACCGTTCAGCGCGCCCTCGCCGCCGACCCGTTCCGCGAGGAGCTGTACCGGGTCCAGATGCGCGTTCTTTCGGCTCTGGGACGGGCCGGGGCGGCGCAGGAGACCTTTCGGAGGCTGGAGAGCCTTTTCGAAACCGAACTGGGCGCGTCGCCTTCCGCCGCCACCCGGGACCTGGCCGAGCGGCTGCGCCGGGAGCCGGAAGCCTTCCGGGGTCCGGCGCCTGGTGTCGGGTCGCCCCCGACGAAAGCCTGCGAACCGGAACGAGAGGGGCCAGTCCCGCCCCCAGGCACCCCGGGGGCGACCGGATCGCCAGCCCCGTCCCCTTCTCTGCCGCTGCAGCTGACGCGCTTCTTCGGGCGAGGCGGCGAGATGGAGCATCTGGGGCGACTGCTCCACGATGAGCGCGTGCGGCTGATCACGCTCACCGGGATGGGCGGCTCGGGCAAGACCCGCCTGGCCGTCGAGGCGGCGGGGCGGGCGGCCGCCGCCTTCGCCGGGCGGGTCTGGTTCGTGGATCTTTCCGGGGTGCCCGCCCCGCACCTGATCCCGGCCGTTCTGGCGCAGGCCCTGAAGCTGCCGCCGACGCCCGATCCCGGTGCCGACCCGCTCCAACGCGTGATAGCCGCGCTGGAAGGGGCGCCGTGCCTGCTCG
The DNA here is from genome assembly GCA_902805585.1 of uncultured Armatimonadota bacterium. Taxonomy (GTDB): domain Bacteria; phylum Armatimonadota; class Armatimonadia; order Armatimonadales; family Armatimonadaceae; genus CADCTO01. The sequence goes on from CADCTO010000693.1 coordinate 8,802, forward strand.
TCCTGGACAACTTCGAGCACCTGCTGGGCGGCGGACCCGGGGCTGAGACCGGCGGGGACCATCCCGCCGGCGACGGAACGAGCTGCGTGCGCCTGCTCCTGGAGCGCGTCCCCGGCCTGACCTGCCTGGTCACCTCCCGCCAGCCGCTGCACCTGGGCGGCGAGCAGGAGTTCCCGGTCGCGCCGCTTCCGGTCCCGGTCGAGGACGATCCCCCCGCCGCCGCGCCGCGCGACGCCCCCGAGCGCCTGCTGAAGTTCGCCAGCGTCGCCCTGTACGCGGACCGGGCGCAGGCGGTGCGGCCCGACTTCGCCGTCACCGCGGCCACCGCGGGCGCGGTGGCCCGTCTCTGCCGCCGGCTGGAGGGCATGCCGCTCGCCATCGAGATGGCGGGGGCCTGGGCGAAAACGCTGCCGCCGGCGGCGATGCTGGAGCGGCTCGAGCGGCAGTTGGAGCTCCTGACTTCCCGCCGCCGGGACCTGCCGCCACGCCACCAGAGCCTGCGGGCGACCATCGAGTGGAGCTACGCGCTGCTCCCGGCCAAACTGCAGAACTTCTTCGCGGCCCTGTCGGGGTTCCGCGGGGGGTGGACGCTCGCGGCCGCGGAGGCGGTCTGCGGCGCGGACGCGCTCGTCTCGCTGTCGGAGCTTGCGGACCGCTCGCTCCTGGTCTGGGACGAGGCCCTTGTCGACGCGGGCGGCGGGGGGCGCTACCGTCTGCTGGAACCCCTGCGCGAGTTCGCCGAGGAGAAGCTTTCGGAAAGCGGCGCCGCGGCGCGGGTTCGGCGGGCGCACGCGGCCTATTTCCTGGCTCTGGCGGAGGAGGCGCGCTCCCGCTGCGAGGGGCCGCAGGAGGCGCTCTGGCTGGACCGGCTGGAAAGCGAGATCGAGAACCTGCGGGCCGCCCTGCAATGGTGCTGGGACACCGGCGACTCGCCCGGCGGCGGCGAGGCGGCACAGATGCTGCTGCGGCTGGCGACCGCACTCGACCGCTTCTGGAACATACGCGGCTACGGGACCGACCGCTGCCACTGGCTGGAAGGCAGTCTTTCCAAAGCGCCGGAGCGCACCCCCGCGCGGGCCCGGGCGCTGTGCGTGGCGGGCCAGCTGGCCCGGGGCCTGGGCGACCCGGAGCGGGCGCGGCAGCACCTCGAAGAAAGCCTGGCAATCATGCGCGAGCGGGGCAACGGGCGAGGCATCGCCGAGGTGCTGATGGGCCTGGGGATGGTGGCGACCTATCACGGCGACCTGGATGCGGCGCGGGCGCTGCACGAGGAAAGCCTGGCGCTCCTGCGGGCGCTTGGCGACAAGGCGGGCGTAGCCCAGAGCCTGTATCACCTGGGGGACCTGGCGCGCAGCCGCGGCGACGGGGGCCAGGCCCGCGCGCTCTGGGAGGAGTGCCGGGCGATGGATCAGGAGGCGGGCATCCGCGCCGGCTATGTGCTGACGGCCCTGGCGCAGCTGGCCCAGGAGCGGGGTGAATACGGGGAGGCGGCGCGGCTGCTGGTAATACGTCTGCGGGAAACCGGCGAGATCGGGCAGATGAACATCGTCGGCAGTCTGCTACAGCAACTGGCCGGGATGGTTCTGGCGATGGGGCAGCGGGAGCGGGCGGCGCGGCTGTGGGGGGCGTCCGCCGCGCAGAGGGAAGCGCTTTCCCGCCGCGCCGGAGAAAGTTTCGTGCTCACGGAGGCGCTCGACAATGACGAGGTTGCCGCACTGCGCGCCGTCCTGGGCGAGGGCGCGTTCGCCGCCCGGTGGGCGGAGGGCCGGGCGATGACGCTGGAGCAGGCGATCGCGGACGCGTCGGAGGGGGCGCACGGAAGGGGGTAAAGCCGACACGGCTGCCACAGGCCGCCAGATCAAGATCAACCGTCTGTTCGCAGCAAGCAAGCGTCGCACCGGCGTTCTGCCGATCCCCGGTCGCAGCGCGATGTGGGCCTTGCCGGCGCCCCGGGCGTGGTGCAGTTTATGAATTACAGGGGGCGGCCGGGGCCGGCACGCGGGGCGACGGCCGTCTCGCCTTCCTTCTCGCCCGTGCCTGCCGCCTCTCCCGCTCATCACCTCCCCCACCATCTGTCAGGTTGGGGTATACCCCAACCTGACGTCAAGTCCCCTCCCCTCCCACGAGTAAAGATAGGGTCGTTTTGGGCATTCCTTGACAGGTCGCCGCGAAGGTCATAGACTTCATCCTGACACTTCGGGCCGGGGGAGGGGGAGTCTACGGCAGGCCGTGCCGTCGGCGAGGGCGGCCGTGCGCCAGGCGCTGGTGCTCGCCTTCGGCGTGCCCGAGGACCGCTGGCCCTTCGACCCGCACGGGACACCCGAACCAGCCCGGGCCACGGCTTGACGACATGCTATCCGGGTCGCTGCGCGGGCTCCAAAAGCGCGGGCTCTAGGAGCGCCAGGAGGTGGGCGCGGGGGATGAGCACCTTCCTCAGCCCCGCCACGCGGAAGGCCTTGAGCTTGCCCTGGCGGATGTAGGAGCGGACAGAGGACGCGGAGAGCTGGAGGTAGTCGGCCGCCTGCTCCACCGTCAACAGGTCGCGGGTTTCGGCGCCGCTCGGGGTGCGCGGGGCGCGCTCGGAAAGGTCCATGCCTGGAGTATATCGCACGTCCGGGCGCCTCGGATGGAGCCTGCCCACGCCCGCCCATACAAAAGAGCCGCGCCGGCCGGGGCGCGCCCGTTTGCCCCCGCCGGCGGGGCCGGGGCCGGGGCCGCATCCGCGTCGTGTATGCCGAGGATTGGCGCGGGGACCGGGCACCGGGGGCGGCTACCGGGGCGCGGCACGGCCCTCGGCCGACACCGGCGGGCGGCTCAGGTCGTAGAGGTAGGCGGATGCGCCGACCGCTTCCCGCTCGTCGAGCCTCCGGCCCGCGCCGTCGAGCAGGACCAGCGCCAGAGCGCGCCCGTTCGCGCCGTCGTCGCTTCTCGCGACCGGCGCCAGGACGAACCAGACGCGCGGCTTTCCGGCCAGAAGGGCGATCTCCTCGCGGATGCGGCGCGCCTTGTGCGGGCCGTCCGTCCCCTGGCCGATCACGGGGCCGAGGGACGCGATCCGGCCGTAGCCGCCGCGGTGGTGCACGTAGTACCGGAACGCGTACTGCCCCCGGTCGTTCACCCAGACCACGTCGCCGGGCCGCACCCGCGGCGCCAGGTACTCCAGGACCTGCCGCATCTCCTCGCGCCCGGGGGGACGCGCATACGTCCGGGCGGCGGTCTCCGCCGGCTTGAGGAGCAGAAGGCCCACGAACACCCAGCCCAGGAGGCGCGCCCCGCGCCCGGGAAGCCGCAGGACGTGCCCCACGCCGGCCGCGATCATCACCAGGAACAGCGGGGCGGTGAACAGGATGGGGCGGCTCGCGAATGGGTACAGACGCAGGAGCGAAGCCAGGAGCGCGGGGAAGAACGGGGCGATCAGCAGCCAGAAGAGCCGGCGGTCGCGCCCGTACAGGGAGACCAGGCCGACGGCGAAGGCCAGGGCCGCGAGGCCGCTTTCGCCGAAGCCCAGCACGCGCGTGAACGGCTGTAGCAGCAGTTCCAGGTCCTGGCGGATTGCGCCCGGCGACGTGGGCCACCGCAGGAACCGGTTCTGCCAGAACAGGTGCAGGTCGCCCTCCGCCTTGATGCCGCGCAGGAACAGGAAGTAGTTCGCGACGAAGCAGACGCCCCACAGGAGGCCGGCGGCGGCGAGCCACCGGCGGCGGGAGGCGTCGCCGGGAGAGACGAGCAGCACGGCGCCGACGCCCGCGAGCACGAAGACCGCCGGGTGCGAGAGCCAGACGGCGAGGGCGCCGACCAGGGCCAGCGCCACGTACCTGCCCGGCCGGAAGCGGTCTTCCCGCAGCACCGCCAGGGCGGACAGCAGGATCGCCAGGGCGACGGCGACGTCGAGCGAATACTGCTTCACCTCGGAAGAGTAATAGACGAGCGGGTACAGGATGGCGAAAAGGCCCAGGGCGAACACGGCCTCGCGCGGCCGCAGGCAGCGGCGGGCGAGCTGCCAGAACAGCGGCAGGGAGGCCACCCCCGCGACGAAGGGGACCAGGCGCAGCGCCCGTTCGCCGCTGCCCAGGAGCCGGGTCGCGGCCTCCTCCAGAAGCAGGAAGCCGACGGGCGCGGTTTGCCCGTGCCTCAGCGGCCGGAGCAGCCCGGCGAAATCGCGCTCCATGATGTTGAGGGCGAGGTACGCCTCGTCCAGCCACAGTGAGCGGTCGGACAGGAAGCCGAGCGCGCGGAGAACGAAGCCGGCCAGAATGATCGCGAGCGCCTCCCAGGGCCAAGCGCGCTCCGCGCGCGTGGGCCCGGGGGGCGGGGGGGCTACTTCCGTGAGCACGTCCGTCATGTGCAATGCCTTTGCGCCGCGATTTGCGGCACCCGCCAACGTATTGCTTTCTGTAGGACCTTTGGCGGCGGCGCTCTGCTGCACGCACCGGAAGCCCGAAGGAACGCGCACTATTTGGCGACCCACCCGGTTTTCCCGTCGCCGGTTTCTTTGGCGTAGAGCGTGGAGCCGGCGCCGCCGTCGGTGCGCAGGTAGAGGGAGCCGACGTTGGCCGCGACCGCGTTCTCGGGCGGGCC
>CADCTO010000694.1 GCA_902805585.1 uncultured Armatimonadota bacterium
CGGACGTGTAGTGGATGAGGCGCTTTCCGTCCTTCTCCTCGACCCGGGTGACCTTGGTCGACGTGAGGATGGTGATGCCCTGTTTCTTCAGCAGCTTTTCCAGCTCGTTGCCCAGGTCGGCCTCCATGGTGGAAAGCAGGCGGGGCAGGAACTCCACGACGGTGACTTTGGTGCCCAGCCCGTTGTAGGTGTAGGCGAACTCGCAGCCGATGACGCCGCCGCCGATGATGACCATCTCGGCGGGGATGTTCTTGGCGGACACGGCCTCGTTCGAGGTCCAGATCGGGCCGTTCGCAAGCGTCCCCTCGGCGAACTTGCGCTTGACCTCGAGGTTCGGCGTGAACACGTCGGCCTCGGTGATGCCGGGGATGGGCGGCTTGACGGGCGTCGAGCCGGTCGCGATGATGATGTTGTTGGTCGAAATGCGCTCGGTGGAGCCGTCGGGCTTGGTGACTTCGACGGTGTTGCGGTCGACGATGGCGCCGGTCCCCTCGACGTGCTTGACGCCGTGCTTCTTGAACAGGTAGCCGACGCCGCCGACGAGCTGCTTGACGACCTTCTCCTTGCGGCTCATCAGGGCCGGGAAGTCGACGCCGACGTTGTCGGCCTTGAGCCCGAAGTCTTTCGCGTGCTTGAGGGTCGCCAGCGCGGCCACGGACCCGATCATCGTTTTCGTGGGGATGCAGCCCCAGTTCAGACACGTCCCGCCCAGGTTGTCGTTCTCGACGCAGACCACGCGCCCGCCGAGCTGCGCGATGCGGATCGCCGCCGGGTAGCCCCCCGGCCCGCCGCCGATCACCACCGCGTCGGCGTCGCGCCCGTTCCCTGCTTCGCTCATTATCGCCTCTACCTCCTGAATCAGCGCCGCCTTTTCGGCGGCCTCATCGTCTTCCAGCCCCAGGGGCGGCATCTCGCCGGCGACCGCGGGGCGCTCCAGGAGGGCGGGACCATTGTCGGAATCCACGTCGGACGGGGCGATCGCCGCGGGTTCGGGCGGCGAAGGAGTCTGCGATTCGATGGTCATAGCCCCCTGGGGAGAAAGTTGTCGTGCCGGCCCGGGTCACCGCGCCGGGCCGGAAGGACCGGGACCGCGGCGCCTTCGGAGAGTGGCCCCGGCGTGAGCGCCGGGCTAACGGAAAATATTGCCCGCCTTCGCGGGCGCCGTCTTTAAGCCTGCGCAGGCAGGCGCCATTCCCGTTAGCCCGGCGTTCACGCCGGGGCACCAAACGCCGGGGCGCCGCACGCGGAGTGGCATGGTCTTGTCACCCCGGCCCGTCGCCGGGGCTATGGTACACTTTATGCACGATACGGTGGTGTGGGTCTCCGCTTCCGCGCGGCCGGCGATGCCCGGCGGGAAGCGGGGGGATACACAAGCAAAGGCTGTCGCCCGAAGGCATCTACCGTGAGTATAGCACATCCGAGCGCGGGCCGTAAACCCGGAAACCCGCGCCTCCGAGGAGGCTGGATGGTTCCTTCCCAGGACCCCGCGCCGGCGCCGCCGGCGCGCCCGGTGGTCTCGCTGGTCATCCCCATCTTCAACGAAGAGGCGGTCATCCCCGCCCTGCTGCCCCGCCTGGAAGCGGTGATCGCGGGCCTGGCGGACGGGGACAACGGGATCGCCGGGTCCGAAAGCGTCGAAGTCGTGTTCGTCAACGACGGCAGCCGCGACCGCTCGTTCGACCTGCTGTCGGAACACGCGCGCGGGCGGCCGTGGATGCGCGTGCTGTCGTTTTCGCGCAACTTCGGGCACCAGATCGCGGTCACGGCGGGCCTGGAGCACGCGCGCGGGCAGGCGGTCATCATCATGGACGCCGACCTGCAGGACCCGCCGGAGCTGCTGCCCGAGATGCTGCGCCTGTGGCGCGAGGGCTGGGAGGTCGTCTACGCCGTGCGCGCCGAGCGCGAGGGCGAGACGTTCTTCAAGAAGGCGACGGCGTCCGCCTTCTACCGCATCCTGCGCCGCCTGACCGCGGTGGACATCCCGGCCGACACGGGTGACTTCCGCCTGATGGACCGCAAGGTCGTGGACGCCCTGAACGCGATGGGCGAGCACCACCGGTTCCTGCGCGGGATGGCGGCCTGGGTCGGGTTCAAGCAGATCGGCATCCCCTACAAGCGCGCCGCGCGCATCGCGGGCGAGACCAAGTACCCGTTCCGCAAGATGTTCAAGCTGGCGATGGACGCCGTGTGCTCGTTCTCGCACGCCCCGCTGAAACTGGCGACGAACCTGGGCTGGGCGATCGCGCTGGTCTCGATCCTGTACGGCGCCCTGACCGTCGTGCGCTACTTCGTTTCGGGCGGCGATTTCCAGCCGGGCTGGGCCAGCCTGATCGTGGTGCTCTCGCTCCTGTCGGGCGTGCAGCTCATCACGCTGGGCCTGATCGGCGAGTACATCGGCCGCATCTACGACGAGGTGAAGCAGCGCCCCCTGTACCTCGTGTCCGAGCGCCTCGGCTTCGACGGCGCGGCGGCGTCCGCGCCGGTCGAGGAGCAGCGCGCGGCGGCGGGGTAAGAGGAGTGCCCAGGGCGGGACTCGAACCCGCACGCTCTTTCGAGCAGAGGTTTTTTCGGCGGGAGCAAAGGATTTGAACCTTTGTGAACGTCGAGACTCCCAAAGACCTCTGTGGCTGCCATTACACCACCTGGGCTTAGCTGCGATTGTACACGCCAACCATGAAAACACGCAAGTATTCCACGGAGGAACTTCGCGAAGCAGTTCGGGTTTCGCTGTCGCTGGCCGCGTGTCTCCGGCTGCTCAACGTGGTTCCTGCCGGAGGCAATTATCAGGTCGCCAGGCGGTTGATCGAGCAGCATGAAATCGACACGTCGCACTTTACGGCTTCCGGTTGCCTCCAGGGACAGAAACCCGGTCCAAGGAAGCCCCTCGAGGAGTACCTCACCAATACCAGGCGCATCACGTCCCATCGGCTGAAGACACGGCTGCTCTGCGAAGATCGTATCGAGGCCCGCTGCAACGTCTGCAAGCGGACGCACTGGATGGGGCAGCGCATCCCCCTGGAACTGCACCACATCGACGGCGACACCCAGAACAATGCGTTATCTAACCTGGTGCTGCTCTGCCCGAACTGCCACGCGCTCACGAACAATTACCGCGGCAGAAACAAGAAGCGACGCCAACACCGGCCCGCGGCCGTACCTCGAGCCAATGCGGAATGCTCGTCGTGCAAATCCCCCTGCACG
>CADCTO010000695.1 GCA_902805585.1 uncultured Armatimonadota bacterium
TTGTACAGGTTCCGGCGGTAGCGGCTCTGCGCGGTTTCGGTGGGGTCCGAAACGCCGAACAGGCGCTCGAAGACGAGCCGCGGGTCGACCTCCTTGGCGACCGGGGTGGCCTCGCCGCGCCACGAGATCGAGGAGGAATAGGCGCAGCTATACCCGCTGTCGCAGTCGCCGGCCATCCCGCCGCGCTCGCAGCCGATCTCCAGACTCGGGAACTTGGTCTTCTTGCCGACGGTCCGGGCGGCGATCTGGTCGGCCGAGATGCCGGCCTTGATGTTCGCGCCGGATGTCTTGCGCGGCTGGCAGCCGGTCAGCCAGGCCGCCGCGGAGCGGGCGTGGTCGCCGCCGCCGTCGCCGTTGGCGCGGGCCTTATCCTGGGTGAGCCCTGTCAAAACCGTGAGGGACTGCCGGACGTTCTTGAGCGGCTCCATCAGGTAGGGGAGCGCGAAGTCCTTGCCCTCGGTCGTCGGCGTCCAGTCCGGCATGTGCATGCCGTTGGGGACGAAGAAAAAGGCCACACGTTTGGCCTGCGGTTTCGCCGACTGGGCGAGCGCCGACAGGGGCAGCATCCCTTCCAGGAGCGGCAGGGCGAGTGCGGTCCCTACACCCCGCAGCACGGTCCGTCGTGAAATCGTCTGGCTCATGGTTCCCTTTGGTTCTCCGTGATCGTGTTAACGTTTTACCATCTTTTGGGGCGTTTCGCTACGCCGCAGGCGGAACGGGTCGCTCTGGACGACGGCGGTGATCAGCGCCGAGAAGCGGTACTCTTTGGATGCCACGGCGGCGGCGATGTCGTCGACGTGGCACTTGTCCGGCGACTCCACGCCCCGGCCCAGCGCGTAGGTCAGCATCTTTTCCGAGAAGCTGCGCACGAACATGGGCTTTTTCGTCTTCAGGATCGCCGCGAGCTGCGCCGGTCCCTTAAACGACTTCCCGTCCGTCAGGGTTCCCGAGGAGTCGATCGGGTGCTCGCCGTCTTTGTCCCGCCACGCGCCGGTCGCGTCGAAGTTCTCCAGGCCGAACCCGATCGGGTCCAGTCGGGCGTGGCACGACGCGCACGCCGGGTTCGAGCGGTGCTGCTCCAGCCGCTGCCGCAGCGTCCCCGTCAGCGGGCCCTTCTTGTCGTCCGGCAGCTCGGCGACGCCGGGCGGCGGGGGCGGCGGCGGCGTGCCCAGGATCTGCTCCAGCACCCACTTCCCGCGCTTGACCGGCGACGTGCGCGTCGGGTTCGAGGTGACCGTCAGGATGCTCCCGTGGGTCAGGATGCCCCGCCGCCGATCCCCCTGGAGCGCGACCTTGCGGAAGGCGTCGCCCTCGACCCCCGGTATCCCGTAGTGCTTGGCCAGCGGCCCGTTCAGGTACGTGAACTTGCCGTCGAGGAAGTCCAGCACGCTGCGGTCCTGGGTGACCACGGCCGTGAAGAACATCTCGGTCTCGGTCCGCATCGCCTGGCGCAGCCCGTCGTTCCAGGTCGGGAACTCTTTCGTGTCGGGCGCGACCACGCTCAGCTTGCGGAGCTGGAGCCACTGCCCGGCGAAGTTGTCGGCGAGCGCCTTGGCTTTGGGATCCTTGAGCATGCGCCGCGCCTGCGCGGCCAGCACGTTCGGGTCCTGGAGCGCGTCTTTGGCCGCCAGCTTGAACAGCTCCTCGTCGGGCATGCTGCTCCACAGGAAGTAGGACAGGCGCGAGGCCAGTTCGTAACTCCCCAGCCGGCTCTTCTTGCCGGCCGTCTTCGGGTCGGCGTTGGCCTCGACCCGGAACAGGAAGTTGGGCGAGACGAGGACCGCCTGGACGCCGAGCTGGATGCCGCGCTCCCAGCTCTCGCCCTGCTTCTCGGCCAGGTGGACGTAGCGCACCAGCCGGTTCACTTCGTCCTTGGTCACCGGGCGGCGGTACGCGCGCCGGGCGAAGTCCCCGAGCACCTTTTTAGCGGCCGCTATCCGCGTCGCCTTGGTGGGCGAAACGCTGATGATGCGCCGGTGCGCGGCCGGGAGGGCGCCGGGCGCCTCCAGCGGGCCGGAGATCTCCATGAAATCGACGATCAGGTTGCGGTCGTTCGGCGCGGGAAGTTCGGGCTTCTTGTAGTTGTTGAGGAACGCCGCGGAAAGGCGGTGCTTGCCGGCGGGGACCCGGACGCGCAGCGAGTAGACCTCCGGCGCCTCCTGGACCGCCTTGACCTCGAAAACCCGGATCTCTTTCCCGTCCAGGCGCACGCCCATGCGCGCCTTCTCCGGCCCCGCCTGCTGGGCGAAGGCCCCGATACGTACCGTGTATTCGCCGGCGCGCGGGAACTCGTAGGCGACGCCCACGTCGCCCCGCTCGGTCCCCAGGAGCCGGCCGCCGGTCTCGGCGAAGTCCGCGCCGCCGTCCCCGTCCAAACGCGAGCCGGGGAACCGGACCGGCTTGCTCTGCGTCTCGGGCGCCTGGATCGCAGCCTTGGCGACCTTCTCCGCCGCGAGGAGGTACTTGTCCATCAGGAGCGGCGAGATGGTCAAAACGTCGCCGATGTTGTCGAAGCCGTAGCCCACGTCGTCCGAGGGGAACTCGTCGGCGGGCCTCAGGTCAATACCCACGAGGTCGCGGACGGTGTTGTTGTACTCCTCGCGGTTCAGGCGGCGCATGGTCACGCGGCCCGGGTCGTCGAGGTCGCAATAGGCCTGCGAAATGGTCGCGTCGATCCAGCCGACGACGAGGTCGCGCTCGGCCTGCGTCGGCTGCGGGGTGCCGGCCGGGGGCATGTGGCCCGCGCTCATGTTGCCGGAGACTTTCTCCCACACGCCGTGCGCCTTCAAGACGGAAGCGGCGTTTTTGTAGCCGACGAGCGACAACTCGGCGGCCGGGCTTTTCGCCCCGTGGCAGCCGGTGCAGTATTTCTGCACGAGCGGCGCAACGTGCTTCTCGTAGCTCACCTGCGTGCTCTTAGCCGTGGCCTTGCGGACGGGCGCGACCGGATGGGCTCCTTTGCCCTTCGCGCCCTTTTGCCCGACCGCTGCGGTGCCCAGCAGCGCCAGGGGCAGGACCGAGGAGACCAACAAAAACTGTGTGCCGACCTTTATCAACTGCTCTCCTGCTCCGGAAATCGGGATGATACGCGTCCGTTGGTGACTTCCGACGATTTTGCGCCCTCTGTTATATCACGTTTGACGGGCGCCCGCCAACGGCCCGGGGCTCGTGCACGCGCCGCATCACCAT
>CADCTO010000696.1 GCA_902805585.1 uncultured Armatimonadota bacterium
CCGCAGCCGACGAAGGACCCGCGCTCGGCCCGGACGACGAAGAGGTCCACGAGGACCAGGTCGGGGAGCGCGACGCCTTGGCGCGCCAGCTCAGTGCGTGGGTCAGCGCGATGGTGGGGCGCGATCTGGATCAGCAGATGCGCTTCTATTCGTCGCGGCTGGAGTGGTTCAACCGGGAGCGCGACGTTCCGCGGAACGTGGTTCGGGCGGAACGGCTGCGCCAGTTCGGCAACGCCCGCTTCGTGAGCATGCGCGTGACCGACCCGGTCATCCGGTTCAGCCCGGACGGCGACGTCGCCACGATGCGCTTCCGCAAGACCTACAGCATCACCGGCGGCGGCCAGGACCGGCGCGGCGAAGTGCTCCAGGAACTGCGCTGGCGGCGCACGGGCGACGGCTGGAAGATCGTCGGCGAGCGCGACCTGGCCTGACCCACCCCCCGGCTCCTCCCTCGGAAGGAGGGGGAGGGGACGATACAACCGGAGCGGAGGTAGGGCCGGACCAAAGACCCCCGTTCCCCCATCTCCTCCCCCTCCTTCCGAGGGAGGGGGCCGGGGGGTGGGTATGGGGTAAAATGACGGCATGAACCGGCAGCCCCGTCCACTCTTTCTGCTCCTCGCGGTCGTGACGGCCGCGCTCGCCGCCCCGCCGGCCGGGGCGGCGCCCCGCGCGGCTGATAAACGCCTCGTGGGCGTCTGGCACGCCTCGCCCGCCATGGGTTCGGGCTGGAACGACGTCTACCAGCTCTTCGCCGACGGCACGTTCCGCTTCCACGCCAGCCAGATGGACGGCGAGACGCGCGAGCGCCGCCGCTCCGGCACGTGGCGCGCGGACGGCAAGCGACTGTTCCTGCGCGTGACCGAGCGCGTGGTCTTGAAAGGCGGGCGGCTCGAACCGGCCCTCGGTTCCACCGCCACCGCGAACGAACTGGTCGGGGCGAAACCGGTCGTGGAAAAGGTCGCGGGCGCCCGTCCGATCGTGCTGCCGATGACCCCGCCGCGCCGGGACCCGCGCAACGGCCGCTGGACCGTCCGGCTCGGCACGCGCCCGTTCTGGAAGTTCGACGACGACCCGAAGCGTTACCCGTAACGCGCCGCTCTGTGCGCGCCACCCTGCCGCCCAGGCAGGATATAGCGCACGCGGTCGCGAAAAGCCTTGCAGCAACAGCGGGCCGGGGGACAAAACCGATGGGGGTGGCTCCTGCGCGTGAGGCGGCGGAACACGGACTCGCCGGGCGGTCGGCCGGCGACGCCGCGGACGCGCGCCCGTTCGGGCGCGCGGTAGCCTTCTGCTCCCTCGCCGCAGCCGTGCTGGGCGTGTTCGGGGTTCTGGGCTGGGTGTCCGGGCGGCACACCCTGGCGAGCGTCCGGCTGGACTACATCCCCATGGCCCCGAGCACGGGCCTCGCGTTCCTTCTGCTGGGTGCGTCGCTGTTTTTGCAAGTTCGCGTGCCGGGCCGCCCGGCCGTCGCCGCCGCCGGTGCGGCCGCGGCCGGCGTCGTGTTCGTGCTCGCCGGCCTGAAACTCGTCGAATTCTTCGCCGGATTTCCGCTGAGCATCGAAGCGTTTCTGCTGCGCGACGGGGGGACGTTCGGCGGGGTCCCGGCGGGGCGCATGTCCCCGATCACGGCCGGCGCGTTCCTGATGGCGTCCTCGGCGGCGCTGCTGGTCCGCCGCGACCGCCGCGGGGCGCGGGGGCGCACGGCCTGGGCGGCCGGCGCGGCCACGGGGGTCCTGGCGGTGATGCTGGTCGTGCTGCTCGGCTACCTGTACGGGGAGCCGCTGCTCTACGGCGGGGGGATCATTCCCGTCGCGCTGCCGACCGCGGGCGCCTTCCTGTTCCTGGGCACGGGCCTGATCGCCGCGGCCGGGCCAAACCACGCCCCCCTGCGCCTTTTCGTGGGGCCGTCCGCGCGGGCCCTCCTGATGCGCACGTTCCTGCCCGTGACGGTCGCTTCTCTGCTGGCGAGCGGCCTGCTGTACAACGTCGTCCCCAACTATGTCCGGGTGAACCACGCCCTCCTCTCCGCCGTGATCGCCCTGACCTCCGCGCTCATCGTGAGCGTCGTGATCGGCCAGACCGCGCGGGTCATCGGCGGGGTGATCGACTCTGCGGAAGCGGAACGCCTCCGCGACCAGAACCGGGCCCTCCAGGATTCGCAGGCGCTGTACCACTCGCTCGTGGAGAACCTGCCGCTGAACATCTTCCGCAAGGACGCCGCGGGCCGGTTCACGTTCGGCAACGGGCAGTTCTTCCAGACGCTGGGGAAGCGCCCCGGCGAGGTCCTGGGCCGGACCGACGCCGACTTGTATCCCGCCGAACTCGCCGAAAAATACCGGCAGGACGACCGGCGCGTGCTCGAGACCGGCGGCGTCTTCGAGGCGGTGGAGCGGCACGCCCGGCCCGACGGGGGGACGATCTTCGTCGAGGTCAAAAAGACGCCCCTCTATGACGCGGCGGGCGGCATCATCGGGACGCAGGCGATCTTCTGGGACGTGACCGCGCGCGAGCGGGCGCAGGAGGCGCTGCAGAAGGCGAAGGAGGCGGCGGAGGCGGCCACGCGGGCCAAGTCGGATTTCCTGGCGAACATGAGCCACGAGATCCGCACGCCCATGAACGGCATCCTGGGCATGACGGACCTGGCCCTCGACACCGAGCTGAGCTCCGAGCAGCGCGAGTACCTGGGCATGGTCAAGTCGTCCGCGGACCAGCTCCTGGTCCTGCTCAACGACATCCTGGACTTCTCCAAGATCGAGGCCGGCAAGCTCGACTTGGAGCCGGTCCCGTTCGCGCTGCGCGACAGTCTGGGCGATACGGTCAGCACCCTGGCGCAGCGCGCCCACGCCAAGGGCCTGGAGCTGGCCTGCCACGTGCTTTCGGACGTGCCCGACGGCCTCATCGGCGACCCCGGGCGCCTGCGGCAGATCGTGGTCAACCTGGCGGGCAACGCCATCAAGTTCACCGAGGCCGGCGAGGTGGTCGTGCGCGTCGAGACCCTGGAGCAGGACGAGGAGGCGGTGTCCCTCCACTTCTCGGTCCGGGACACGGGGGTGGGCATCCCCGGAGACAAGCAGCGTGTGATCTTCGAGGCGTTCTCGCAGGCGGACAGCTCGACGACGCGCCGGTACGGGGGCACGGGGCTGGGGCTTGCGATCTCGACGCAGCTGGTGTCGATGATGGGGGGCCGC
>CADCTO010000697.1 GCA_902805585.1 uncultured Armatimonadota bacterium
GCCGGACGCGGTCGAGGCCGTCATCGGGCAGGCGCTGTCGGTGGAAGGGCTGGCCGCCGAACTGGCCGGCCGCTCGACCTTCTTCTACCTGGGCCGGGGCTACGATTTCGCCGTCGCGCTCGAAGCCGCCCTGAAGCTCAAGGAGGTCTCGTACCTGCACGCCGAGGCCTATGCCGGCGGCGAGCTGAAGCACGGCCCGCTCGCCCTGGTGGAGGAGGGCGTCGTCTGCGTGTGCTTCGCCACGCAGCCCGACCTGTCCGACAAGATGCTCTCGAACATGCAGGAGGTGTCGGCGCGCGCCGGGCTGGTCGTGGCCGTGGTGCCGGAGGGCGAGCACCGGGCCGACGCGAGCGCCCGGCACGTGCTGCGCATCCCCGCCGTGCGACCCGAATTCGCGCCGGTCGTCGCCGTCGTGCCGATGCAGCTCCTGGCGTACCTGGTCGCGCGGGCCCGGGGCTGCGAGATCGACCAGCCCCGCAACCTCGCCAAAAGCGTGACCGTCGAGTAGAATCCGGATGCATAAAGAGCAAGCACAAACGATCCTGGAGCGCTTCGCCCACAAGCGCGTCCTGGTGGTCGGCGACCTGATGGTCGACGAGTACGTCTGGGGCAACGTGTCGCGCGTGTCGCCCGAGGCGCCCGTGCTCGTCGTGGACGCGGACTCGCACACGTTCGTGCCCGGCGGGGCGGCCAACGTCGTCCACAACCTGAAGGTCCTGGGGGCGGAGGCGCTGGTGGCCGGGGTGGTGGGCCGCGACGCCGTGGGGGAGCGGCTCCTGGATGAACTGCGCCTTTTGGGCGCCGACACCAGCGCCGTGGTGATGACGGACGACCGGCCGACCACGCAGAAGACCCGGATCGTCGCCGGGTCGCAGCAGATCGTGCGGGTGGACCGGGAGCGGCGGGGCGCGCTGCCGCCCGACATCGCGCAGCAGCTGGCCGGCCGCGCTTCGGAACTGCTCTCCGTCTGCGACGCGCTCCTATTTTCCGACTACGACAAGGGCGTGCTGGCCGAACCGACCGTGCGCGTCCTGATGGAGGCGGCGCGCCGCAGCGACGCGGTGGTGACCGCCAACCCGAAGCCGCCGTCCTCACGTTTCTACCGGGACGCCGACCTGGTGCAGCTCAACAAGGCCGAAGCCGAACAGGCGTCGGGCGCCCACCTGACGCGCACGCCGGAGGACGCGTTCCACGCGGCCGGGACGCGGCTGCGCGCGGCGCTGGACGTGCGCAACCTGCTGGTGACGCGCAGCGCGCAGGGCATGACCATTTTCAAGGCTAGCGGCGACTTCGTGGACATCCAGCCGCACCGCGTCGAGGTGTACGATGGGACGGGGGCGGGGGATACGACGGTGTCCGCGCTGACGCTGGCCCTGGCCTGCGGCGCGAGTATCGAGGAGGCGGCTACGCTCGGGAACGCGGCGGGCGGCGCCGTCGTGCGCAAGGTCGGCGTGGCGACGGCCACCACGCACGAGATCGCCTCCATGTTCGAGTAGCGCGGCGGCCGGGGCAAACATCCCCAACTTGGGTATACTGTCCTCCGTCGCCGATCGCCGATGATCCTCCGGCAGCCGGTCCTCTGATTCCGGCACCGCCGCGGCGCCGCGCCGCGGCACAAAACCTGCATCCACACCATCTCGGGGAGACATCTGCATGAACCTTTGCGTTATCGGCACCGGCTACGTCGGTCTTGTCACCGGCGTCGTGTTCGCGGACCTCGGCAACGAGGTCATCTGCGTCGACAAGAACGAGGAAAAGATCGCGCTCCTGCGCGCGGGCGTGATGCCCATCTACGAGCCCGGGCTCGAGGAGATGGTCGCGCGCAACGCCGACGAGGGGCGCCTGCATTTCACCAGCGACCTGTCGTCCGCGGTGCGCAAGTCCGACGTGGTCTTCATCGCCGTCGGCACGCCGCCCAAGGAGGACGGGGAGACGGACCTGTCCCAGGTCGAGGCGGCCGCCCGGGGCATCGCCGGGGCCATGGACCGCTACAAGGTCGTGGTCAACAAGTCCACCGTCCCCGTGGGGACCGGCGACTTCGTGCGCAACGTCATCGAGACCAACCGGGTGCGCAACGTCGACTTCGACGTGGTCTCCAACCCCGAGTTCCTGCGCGAGGGCTCGGCCATCACCGACACGCTCTGCCCGGACCGCATCGTCATCGGCGCGCCCAACCAGGTCGTGGCCATGAAGATCCTGGAGCTGTACGCCCCGCTGGAGCGGCCGATGATCATCACCGACGTCGCCAGCGCCGAGATGATCAAGTACGCCTCGAACGCGTTCCTGGCGACCAAGATCACCTTCGCCAACGCCATCGCCAACCTGTGCGAGACCGTCGGCGCGGACGTGACGCAGGTGGCCAAGGGCATGGGCCTCGACAACCGAATCGGACCGGCCTTCCTGCAGGCGGGCATCGGCTACGGCGGGTCGTGCTTCCCCAAGGACACGCGCTCGCTGCTGCACACCTCGGAGAAGTTCGGGTGCCCGTTCCCGCTGCTGTCGGCCACGATCCGCACCAACGACGAGCAGCCCCTGCGCTTCATCGGGCGCATGCGCGAGGCCATGGGCACGTTCGAAGGCAAGAAGGTGGCGGTCCTGGGCCTGGCCTTCAAGGCCAACACCGACGACATCCGCGACGCCAAGAGCCTGGACGTGATCCAGGCGCTGCTGGCGGGCGGGGCGCAGGTGACGGCCTATGACCCCATCGCCATGGAGAACACCAAGCGCGTCTACCCGCAGATCGGCTACGCCAAGAACGCCTTCGAGGCGGCCGAGGGCGCCGACGCGGTGGTCGTGGTGACCGAGTGGAACGAGTTCAAGCAGATCAACCTGGAGCGGCTCAAGGCGGCCATGGCCGGGAGCCTGGTGTTCGACGGGCGCAACCTGTACGAGCCGGCCAAGATGAAGCGCCTGGGCTTCACCTACCACGGCGTCGGCCGCGGCGGCGTCCACCATCGCGCCGTCACGACTGTTTCGGACTGACCTATCCCCCCTGCCCCCTTCCCTGACAAGCCCTCCGGGAGGGAAGGGGGCAGGGGGGATAGGTCAATCCATCGGCACGGGCCGCAGCACCCGCTGCTGGCTCACGCGGATCTTTTTCGAGGATGAGGCCACGGCCCTGCGCCAGTCGGCCTTGTATTTTTGCCACCACGCGCGGGTCGAGGCGGGGAGGCGGCTCTGGAGCC
>CADCTO010000698.1 GCA_902805585.1 uncultured Armatimonadota bacterium
AGCACCCCGGTCAGCGGCACGACCGGGACGTTCGCCAGCGGCGCGACGACCGGGAACAGGTAGAAATGGATCGCCACCAGCGGCCAAGACCCCGCCTGCGCCACGACGCCCACCGCCAGCGCGGCGACCACGCAACGGCGGGCCCGTGCCGCCCGGCCCATCCCCGGCTCCCACGGGAACAGCAGGCGCTCGGCCGCCGGCGCCCAGCAGATGAGGGCTGCCACCGTCGCGAAGGAGAGTTGCGTGCCCGCGTCGTAGAGCGCCAGCGGCGAAGCGACGAGCAGCAGGAATGCGGCGACGGCCAGGGTGTTGAACGGGTCGGGGTCGCGGCGCACGAGGGGCGCCACCAACAGGACCGTGAGCATCAGCGCGGAGCGGGTGACCGCCGGCCCGGCCCCGGCCGCGAGCGCGAAGACCCAGATCGCGGTCAGGACGGCCAGGCTGCCCGCGCGACGCGGCGCGCCGACGGCGTCCGCCAGAAACGTCAGGAACGCCGCCAGGACCGCCAGGTGCAGCCCGGAAGTGGACAGCGTGTGGACGGTCCCCGTTCGCGCGAATGCGTCCTCCAGGTCGGCGGGCAGGCCGCTGCGGATGCCGAGCAGCAGGCCGTTGAGCAGCGCCGCGTCCTCGCGGCCCAGGTGGCGTGCCGTAGCGCGCTCCACGGTCCGCCGTAAAACGGAGGCCGCCCGCGACAGGGGCGCGCCGAGAACGCGGCCCGTGGGTCGCACATCCGCCGCCCGGCGCGCGACGAGCGTCGCGAAGACGCCGCGCCGCGCCAGATAGGCCGCGTAGTCGAAGCCGCCGGGGTTGGTGGCGCCCGGCGGGGCCTCGATGCGCCCGCGCAGCCAGACCTCATCGCCGTAGGCGAGACGCGTCGGCCGGGAAGCGCCCCGGCCATCGCGCACCGTGACGCGGAGCCGGCCCGACACGGCACGCGCGGCCTGGTAATCATAAACGGCGCGCACCGACAGCACGAACGTGCGGCGCTCCCGCCGGGTCTCCACGTCCGAGCCGACGGTCCCCAGCACCCAGACCGACGGGCCGCCCCGCAACTGGGATACGTCGTCGGGCAGGGGGCTCGCCGCGAGCCCGGCGTGCCATGCACCGAAGAGGCACAGCGCGCCCAGCAGCGCGGCGACCATCAAGCGTGTGCGCCGCGTGAGCAGCAGGCCCGCCAGCGTCAGACACAGCATCGCTCCCAGAAGCGCGAGCGGCATCAGCGGGAGGAGCGGGGCGCCCACGATGCCCAGAACGAGTGCCCCGAGCGCGACGAGGGGCGGGCGCAGGCTCACCGCCCGAGGTGGCGCGTGACCCGGCAGCGCGGGCAGTTAAGGGCCGCCGCGTTGTCGCCGTCCGGCGGCGTCAGGTCGCCGCACGCGGGACAGGGGAACCACCCGTTGTCCAGCCGCCAGGTGCGCAGGCGGGCGTCGGCCATGCGCAGGCGCCGCAGCTTTGCCCGCAGGCCCTCGTCGGTGATGGCCGCGACGCCCGCCTCGATGGTGCGCATCTCACCCGGCGACAGCTCGACCTCGTCCAGCGCTTCCGGCGTCGGCGCGAGCGCGTTGGGCGTCGCCTCGTTCCGCTCGTCCTTATCGCGCAGGCCCCGGTTCTGGAACAGGATATCCTGGATGACCGGCTCGCGCCCGCCCGCCACCCGCGCGTTCAGCCGGCGCAGGATGTCGGGCTTGTAGAAGGTGAGTTCGTGGGACCAGACAGCGGATTTGGTGGCGACACGCAGCACGCCGTTCTGGACCCCGATCACCTCGGTGGCCCCCGCGACCTGCGGGCCGACCACCTCGGCCCAGACCAGCGGCGCCATGTGCTCGCGGATCTTGGCCTCGATCTGCAGGCCCGCCATCCCCTCGGACACCAGCCCGCCGACGCCGCGCACCCCGCCCCGCCTTCGTTCCCCGCGCATGGATCGTGTCTCCTCCCGCTGGTCCGTGCCGCGCCGCGCATAGTGTACCCGCTCGCCACGCTCCCGGCCCCTGCGGGAAATGCGGGAAATCCCCCTAACCCCCCTTCCCCCTTCCCGTCGCGGGAAGGGGGACGGGGGGTTAGGGGGTGTGCGCGCTCACGACCCCCGCCTTCACGTCCCAGACCTGGGCGCGCCCCACGACCTCCGGCGGCAGCGCGTCCAGGTCCGTCGTCGTCAGGAACGTCTGGCCTCCGCCGAGCGCGAGCGCGAGGATCTGCGCGCGGCGGCTCTCGTCCAGGTCGGACAGCACGTCGTCCAGAAGCACGATCGGCGGCTCGCCCACCATCTCCTCGATCAGGCGCCGCTCGGCCAGGCGCAGCGCCAGCGCGACCGTACGCTGTTGCCCCTGCGAGCCGAACGTCTTCATGTCGATGGCCCGCTCGGCGTCCGCCCCGGCGCGGAAGCACAGGTCGTCGCGCTGCGGGCCGAGCAGCGTCGTGCCCCGCTGGATCTCGTCCCGCCGCACGCCGGCCAGCGCGCCCGTGAACCGGGCGCTCACGTCCTCGACCGTGACCGCGTCGCCGACCGGGAACGAAGCGCCGTACTCGACCGCGAGCGTTTCGGCCCCGTTGGATATCTGGCCGTGCACCTCGGCGGCGTGGACGGCCAGCTTGTCCAGGAACGCCCGCCTCCGCTCGATCAGCCGCGAACCGTGCTCCACGATCTGCGCGCTCCAGGCGTCCAGCGAGGCGGCGTCCGTGTGCCCCCACCGCACGTCCTTGAGCAGCCGGTTGCGCTGCTCCAGGGCACGCTTGTACGCGGCCAGCGCCAGCACGTAGCGCGGCGACACCTGGGCGATCTCGTAGTTCAGGAACCGTCGCCGCTCCTCGGGCTCGCCGCGCACGATGCCCAGATCGACCGAGGAGAACAGCACGGCGTTGAGGTTGCCGATGAGGTCGGAGATCTTGGCGTGCCGGCCCCCGTTGACCTTGACGATCTTGCGCTCGGCGAGGTTGACCGCCCCCGCCGCCCCGACCGCCATCTCCAGCAGCACGTCGCCCTGCGTCTCGCGCTGCACGTCGGCCACGATCCGGCAGGCGTCCGCCCCGAAGCGCACCATCTCGCTGTCGCGGCTCGCCCGCAATGACTTGGTGGTCGCCAGAGCGTACAGCGATTCCAGGAGGTTGGACTTGCCCTGTGCGTTGGGCCCCACGAGGACATTCAGGCCGGGGCCGGGTTCGAGGCGCAGGTGCTCGTAGTTGCGGAAGTCGAAGAGTTCGAGGCGGGTGACACGCATAAAGGGGAGCCTGCTACGGGGCAGTGTAGCACGCGCCCCGCGCGCCCGTCAAGAAGGACGGCAGCGGTCAGCCGGCGCCGGCATCCTCGTCCCTCGCGTCGAGCGTGACGTGCTTGTCGAAACCGATGTAGATACGCGCATTTGCGGATCGGGCCATCTCCTGAAGCGTCTCCAGTTCGCGCAGGCGCAGCAGGGCGGGGTGGAGCGAGAACGCCTCGGCCGCCTGTTCCTGCGCCCGGAGCGCCTGGACGTCCGCCTCCGTCTTGATCCGCTGCGCGTCGGCCTCGGCCTCCGCGGCCAGATGCTGTGCCTCGGCACGGGCCTGGGCTTCCCGGCGCTGGATCTCGCCCTTCGCTTCGGCTTCGATGCGCTGCGCGTCTGCCTTGGTGCGTGCCTCCACCAGTTGTGCCTGGCTCATGCGCTCGGCGGCCAGCACTTTGTTCATGATCTCCTGCAGGTTGCCCGGGAAGATCAGATCTTTGACGTCCGCGCGGACGATGGCGACTCCGTAACGCGTGGCGGACTCCTTGACGTCGCGCAGGATGTCCTCCGACAGCCGGTTGCGGTTGGTCAGGATCTCCTCCAGCGGCATCGAGGCGAGCGAGCGCCGGGCCGCGAGCTGCACGTCCGAGTACAGCCGGTCGGCGTAGTCCTCGACCTCGTGCAGGGCCGCGCGCGGGTCGAGGACGCGGAACTGGACGAGGATGCTGACCCGGAGGGCTACCTTGTCGGCGGTCAGGATCTCCTGCCCCTTGATGGTCAGGTCGCGCTCGCGCATGTCTACCAGCA
Source organism: uncultured Armatimonadota bacterium (assembly GCA_902805585.1). Lineage (GTDB taxonomy): Bacteria > Armatimonadota > Armatimonadia > Armatimonadales > Armatimonadaceae > CADCTO01. The sequence continues at coordinate 4,005 of CADCTO010000698.1, forward strand.
CGATCTCCACGCGCGGCGGCCGGCGGCGCGCCCAGGGCAGCCGGAACGGCAGGTCTGCCCGGAGGGGGACCTCATACCGCCCGGCTTCGAGCAAGCGGACCAGCACGCCATCTTCGTACAGGAGTCCCCGATGCGTGTCCTTGATGATGATCTCTTGGGAAGCCATGTCGCCTACCTTATCGTCGAAGGCAGGCCCCGTAGCAAGGCCGATGTGGAGAACGGACTTTCAGATGAGCACCCATTGAGCCGCATTCGCAGTGCGCGTGGCAACGGTACCTGATGGCCGCCCGCTCCTGCCCCTGCCGGGGCCTGCGCTGTATTGTACCACCGGACGCGACTGGCCCCGGGCGACGGGCTCCCACGAAACGGTCTGGACGGCAGCTGTGCGGGTTCTTATTCCGTCCTTGACAGGCAAGCCGACTTTTTGTATATTTCCTGTGGCGCCGTGCTGCCTCGGTCGCTTTTCTTTTCGCCCACCCGGTACTGTCCTGTCCCTTTGCCGCCTCGTTCGTCGCCGGAGGAAGAAAATGCGTGCTATGTCGTTCTCCCCCTCCGCTGCACGCTACGCGGTTTTCACCGCGTTCGTTGTTGCTCTGTGCTTCCCGCATGCTGTCTCCGCACAGGTGATCCGTCAAGTCAACCTGGTTGCCAGGGACATCACCTACGACCCGGTCTCGCGCAAGATCTACGCCAGCGTGGGTGCTGGCGGCAACAGCGTCCGCTCCATCGATCCCTTCGCGGAGACGCCGGTTCTGGGAGCGCCCATCCCCGTCGGCAGCAATCCGGGCAGGTTGGCGCTCTCGTCGAACGGCCAGTACCTGTACGTCGCGCTGGACGGGGTGGGCGCGGTGCGGCGGGTCAACCTGGCGACGCAGACCGCGGGCCTCCAGTTCCCGGTGGGGGCGGCCGGGGGGGCGACGCTCTACGTCGAGGACATGGAGGTCGTGCCGGGCCGGCCCGACCTGGTCGCCATCTCGCGCCAAGACCCGCGGTTCAACCCGCGCCACCGGGGCGTCGTCGTCTACCGGGACGGCGTGCCGCTGGCGAAGACCGTGACGGGCAGCAACGTCCTGGCGTTCTCCGATTCCCCGGCGCGCCTGTACGGCTTCACCAGCGAGAGGAGCGAATTCACCTTCCGCCGGATGATGGTCGACGATGCAGGCGTTGTGGACATCGACGCCACGCCCGGTCTGCTCGGCGGCTCCGGGAACGACATCGAGTACGACGGCGGCCGGATCTTCACCCCGAGCGGCGTCGTGATCGACCCGGAAGCCCGCACGTCGCCGGGCGCGTTCACGGGGATGGGGTCGCCCCGCGCCGTCGAGCCCATCACCGCCGTCGGGCGCGTGTTCTTCGTCAGCCTGGACGCCCAGCGGGCGCGATACACGCTGCGCGCCTACGACGCGCGCACCTTCGCGCTGATTGACTCGGTCGACCTGCCCGGCGTTCTGAGCGCGCCGATCAACCTGATCCGCTGGGGCACGAACGGTCTGGCGTTCAACACCGGCAGCGCGATCTTCCTGATCCAGACCGACCTGATCCCCGCCCTGCCGGGCCCGGCCATTGACCTTGCGGCGGGCTCGGACAACAGGACCCGCCACCTGATGCGCTACGCCGACGACAGCGCCGGCATCTGGACCCTCGGCGGGGCGGGCGCTCTCGAAGGCTTCGTCCGCTTCGCCCCGCGGCCCGGATGGGCGCCGAAGGCCCTTGCCGTGGGCGGCGACAGCCGGCCGCGCCTGTTATGGACCGCGACGGACGGCGCCGCCGAACTGTGGCTGCTGTCCCCGACGAACGCGCTCGAAAAATGGACCAGGTATGGGCCGTATGCCGGCTGGAGCGCGATTGACGTCGCCGCCGATACCGCCGCGGGCGGGGCCCGGCTCCTGTGGAAACACACGGACGGGCGCATGGGCTTGTGGACCGTCAGCGCGGCCGGCGGCATCGTGAGTTCCGCGGCCTTCGGCCCGTACCCGGGGTGGACCACTCGATCCCTCAGCGTCGGAGCCGACGGCAGATCCCGTGTGCTCTGGAACCACACCAACGGCAGTGCCGGCCTGTGGCTGCTCGGTGCCGCCCACACGCTGGAGTCGTTTGTCTCCTACGGCCCCTATATCGGCTGGGCGGCGACCGACCTGGCCGCCGGCGCGGGCGACACCACGCGGCTGTTGTGGAACCGGACGAACGGCAGCACCGGCCTGTGGACCGTCAACGCCACCGGGAGCATCCTGAACTCCGCCACGATCAACCCGGTCGTCGGCTGGGCGAGCAACGCCATCACCGTGGGACCGGACAACAACACGCGCCTATCGTGGAACCAGAGCGGCGGCAGCGTCGGCTGGTGGCGCTTGTCGCCGTCGCATGTTGCGGATGCCTACCTGGCGTACCCGCCGTTTTAGTGTCCGGCAGGCACACTCCCTGGGGTAATATGTCGGCGTTTCCGGCATTGGGACCGTCCGCCAAGTATCCCACCGTTCCAATACCGCGCGCGTTACGTCTGCCCGGCACCGGTGCCCGCGCGCGGAACTTCGTAAGGGGGCGCTGCGTCATGCCCTGTTCTACCGTCCGCCGCCGATCCGGCCGGCTGCTCGCCGCTCTGGCGAGCCTGCTTTCCTTTTTCGCCTTGGTCGCCGCCGCTTCGCCGGACGCCCGGGCCCAATCCGTCTCGGGCTGGATCGCCGCCCCGAACCGCGTCGACGTCGCCTACGACACGATCCGGCAGGTCGTGTACATCTCGAACGGCCCCGCGCTGGTCCGCTACAGTCTCGGTCAACAGGCCGCACTGCCCCCGCTACAGGTCGGCGGCGATCTGGCCGGCATGGACATCTCACCGGACGGCAGCCTCCTGGCGGTCGCCGACCGGAAGATGTACGCCGGTTATAACCGCATCGTGCTGGTGGACCTGGCCACCGGGGCGGTCCGGGAGCAACAGTTCGCCCTCGATTACTACGAGGGCGGCACGTTCACGGTCGCGTTCGGGAGTGACGGCAGGCTCCTGGTCACGTCCCGGTTCAACGGCTCGGGATGGGTGCCGCTGCGCCGGTACGACCCGGCGACCGGCGCCGTCACCGTCCTCACGGAGATCTGTCAGGACACCATGCTCGCCCCGAGCGCGGACGGCAGCGTGATCGGGTTCGCCGAGTCGAACATCTCCGACGGACGGTTCGGCCGGTACCGGGTGAGCGACGGAAACATCCTCCGCCGCCAGTGGTACGATTCTACGTCCGGTGGCACCGGTTGGTTCAACTATGAGATGGCGGCCAATCGCGACGGGACACAGTACGCGATCCCGGTCTACGGCGGCACGTTCATCTACAACGCCGACCTGCTCAAGACCGCCACGGTCGGCCACTACGTCGAGCCGCAGCCCATCGGCGCGGCGTACCACCCCAGGGAAGACCTGGTGTACTTCGCCTGGGTGCACACCTCTCAGGTCAGGGCACACCGCACGACCGACTTCTCGGTAGTGGCCTCCTACGACATGGGCTACGTGTTCCGCAGCAACGGCAACTGGGCGTTCACCAGCGGCCGCCTCAAAGTGGCACGTGACGGATCGTACCTATTCGGCACCGTGGGAGACCCCGGAACCGCCTCGGCCGGGGTGAAGTGGCACCGCCTGCCCGGGGACGGCCCGACGATCACGGTCAACGCGCCCGACCTGCAGGTGAATACGGGGGAGGACTCGCCGGTCGCTGTGACGCTGTCGGCGACCGTGTCGAACGGCGGCACGCCTTCCTACCAGGTCGTCCGGGCCCCGCTGCACGGCAAACTGACCGGCGAGGCGCCGAACCTGGTCTACACCCCGGACGCCGACTATAACGGCACCGACGTCTTCACCTACCGGGCGTCGTACCCGTACAACGGCGGGACCGTGAGCGACATCGGGGTCGTGAACATCCAGATCAGCCCCGTGAACGACGCGCCGCGGTTCACGCCGGGGGCGGACCAGACGGTCGCCGAAGATGCCGGGCCGCAGACGGTGTCGGCCTGGGCGACCGGCATCAGCGCGGGCCCGCCCGATGAGGCGCAGCAGATGCTGATCTGGGAGACGGCGACCACGGACGGCGCTCTCTTCGCCCGGGTTCCGACCGTCTCCGCGGACGGCACGCTCGCCTACACGCCCGCAGCGAACGGGCACGGCACCGCGCGCGTCCAGGTGCGGCTGAAGGACGGCGGCGGCGCGACGACGCCGTGGCACACGTTGACCATCACGATCACGTCGGTGAACGACGCTCCGGTCGCCTCCAGCCAGTCCGTCGTCGTCACGGAGGACACGCCCGGAAGCGTCATGGCCGCGGCCACCGACCCTGACGGGGACGCTCTCACCTTTGCCGTGGTGAGCGGACCGACCAAGGGCGCCCTGTCGGGGGTGGGCCCGAACTGGACGTATACGCCCGGGCCGAACGCGTGGGGCACCGACTCGTTCACCTTCAAAGCGAACGACGGTATGACAGACAGCAACGTGGCGACCGTGACCATCACGATCACGGCGGTGAACGACGCACCCGACGCCATTGACGACACGGCAACGACGACACGCGACAGAGCGGTCGTGATCCCGGTCCTCGCGAACGACCGGGACGCGGACGGCGACCCGCTCACCGTGACGGCCCTCCGCCAACCGGCCAACGGCAGCGTTGTCCTTCTTGCGGACGGCGGCGTCCGGTACACCCCGAAACGAAAATACAAAGGCGGCGATGCCTTCACCTATACGGTGAGTGACGGCAAAGGCGGGACCGACACTGCCACCGTTCGGGTCACCGTGAACCGGTGATCGGCAACGGCGGCCGACAGTAAGGGGTGAAAACGGGGGCCCCGACTCCGTCGGGGCCCTCGTTTTGGAAGGAGGGAAAACGACCCTGCCTCGCGCATCCTAGCTTGATGAACCCACCCGACAACGACACAAAAGCATCCCTGCCAGGCGCTTCTCTCCGGAACGAACCGGCCGCGACGACGGCAGCGGTGGTCACACACTGGCTCCTGGTGTCGTCACCCGAGAACTTCGAGACCTCACGCCGGCGTGGCTTCGACATCGCCGGCATGAAGAGCCGCCACAGAAAGAAGGCAGAGACCGTCCGGCCCGGCGATACGGTCCTGTTCTACGTGACCGGCTTGAAGGCAATCGCGGGCCTCGCCGAGGTGACGGGGCCGCATTTCGTCGAGGGGGACGAGCACATCTGGGACTCGAAAAAGGCCGGTGAGGAGTACCCGTACCGGTTCCCGATCCGTCCGCTCGCCGTCATCGCGCGGCCCGAAGACTTCGTGCCCGTCGAAGCGTTCGTGGACGGTTTGGAGTACGTCCAGCGCTGGCCCCGGGCGAACTGGACGCTGGCCTTCCAGGGCAACGTCCACAAACTTTCGCCGCATGACCACGAGATGCTGGCCGGGGCGGTTCGAGAGGCCGCCGGCGCGGTAAAGTAGCACCATGGAAACCGTCACCGAACGCAAGCGGGGCATCCCGTACGCCTACGTCTTCACCACCGACGGCACGCCCGTCCTGCCCGCCGAGATCGCCGACGCGCTCACCGCCCGCGGGTTCGTGCCCGGTTTCACCGACCCCGAGGGCACGAGCGCGCCGCTCTCCGAGACCGGGTTGGCCGAGGCGCGCTTCACCATCGACGGGCCGGGCTTCCGCGCGATCAGCCTCTCGTCCAGCCGGGGAGAGGGCTGCCGCATCGCCGTGCAGCGGGCGAGCGCGGAGGAGTTGCCGGACGAATACCTGCTTCGGCGCGCCGTGCCCAAGCCCAAGCTCGTCTACGTGCTGGACGCCGGCGGGCCGGGCAACTCCGACCGCAACCTGTGCGAGAACCTCGCCGAGGCGCTGATGGCCCGCACCAACGGCGCGGTCGTCATCGGCGGGCTGGGCGTCAAGGGCAACAAGCCCGTCGTCCACACCACCAACTGGCTCGGCACGATTCGCCGATAGCCTTGGCACCCGACCGCGAGCGCCGCGTGCATTTCTTCGTCTGCGTGAACGAGCGCGCGGAGGACGCACCGCTGCCCTCGTGCGCCCGGCGGGGGAGCCGCGAACTGCTCGCCGCCTTCCAGGCCGAGCACGCGCGGCGGGGCTGGCCGCGCGGCGTCAAGGTGTCGGGTTCGACCTGCCTGACCTCCTGCCAGTGCGGCCCCACGGTGGTAGCCTACCCGGAAGGCGTCTGGTACGGCGGAGTGACCGAGACGGACGTGCCCGAGCTTTTTGATGCGCACATACAGGGAGAAGGGCCAGTCGAGCGACTGCTCCTGCCACCCGGCGTGCGCGTCTGGTGAGAGCCGACGGCCGGCTGAATGCCCTGTTGATTCACAACGCGTGAAGCGCATCGTGCTGGAGGAGTAAATGCCAGGAATGCAGAGCATGATCGGGCTGCTTGCCGTCACGTCGGCAATCGCTCTCGTGCTTCCCGGGCCTGTCCGCGCCGCGGCACCCGATCCGAACCGGAGCGCCTCGGATGCCGCCTTGATTCGGGCAGTGCGCCGGGTCGATGTCGCGAGGGTGAAAGCTCTTTTAGACGCGGGTGCCGATCCCGATGCCCAGCAGGAGGGGATTATCGCCTTCGATTACGCCCTATGGACCGGGGACACCCGCCTGCTGCAATTGCTGCTGGACAAAGGGGCCGACACCACCTCGATCAAGAACGGTCGCGCCCTGCTCAGTGCAGCGGCCTTCGGCAACACAGCTGCCGTGCGGTTCCTGCTGGAGCAGGGCGCGGATGTGAATGCGCGAGACACGGCTGGCGCCACGGCACTGATGATGGCCGCCGAGCAGGGCAGGCTCGACCTGATGCGCCTGCTGCTGGAGCGCGGGGCCAAGGTCGACGCCCGGGGCGAGATCGGCACCGCCCTGTGGGGGGCGGCCAACAACGTCCAGGCGGCCGCCGTCCAACTGCTGCTGGAGAAGGGGGCGGACGTGGACGCCCGGGGCGTAGAAGGGGAGACGCCGCTCTTCGTGTCGGTACGGGCACGTCTGGCCGATACCGACACGATGCACCGCCTCCTGGGCCGGGGCGCGGACATCGACGCCCGCGACGGCCAGGGGCGGACGCCGCTCATGATGGCCGTCCGGCTGCGGCGCTCGCCCGTGACCGAGTTCCTGCTGGAGAGGGGCGCGGACGTGGACGCCCGCGACGAGCAGGGCGCGACGGCGCTGATGGGGGCGGCCCGCGGCGGCGACGTGGAGAGCGTGCGGCTGCTGCTGGAGAAGGGCGCGGACGTCGCCGCCCGCGACGGGAAGGGGCGGACGGCGCTGGCGGAGGCGGGGGCGCACGCCGAGCGGAGCCGCCGCCATGCCGCGATCGTCGCTCTGCTCCTGAAGGCGGGCGCGAAGGAATAGCTCGGACGGACGTGGCGAGTGCCCTTTCTGTCGCGCAGAGCGGCGAAACGTGGCCCCTACAGATCCTTCAAGGTTTTTTGCCCGCGAAAGTCAACCCCTACCGCAATGTTTCGCGGAGCAGGAGGGCGCCAAGGAGCGCCTCTTCCGGGCGGGCGGCGTTGGCTTCCGGTCCGGCGGTGGGCTTCTCCTCGGCGTGGTGGCTGAGCGCCCGCAGGGTGGCAGCGGCGGCTTCGCTCCGGACGTCGTTCGGCGGGAAGGGCTCCGCGAGGCGGGAAAGGGCGCGCAGGCAGGCGCCGTACTGGCCGGACGTGTAACTTTCCAGCGCCTGGGCGGCGCGACGGTCCAGGCGCAGGGTGGCGGCGGCCGACCCGCGCAGGCGCCGCCGCAGCTCCTCGATCAGCTTCGCCATCGCCTCGTCGCGCGCCATGTCGCGCAGGCCGAGATAGGGATAGAACGCGTCGTCCGGCAGGCCGACGCGGGCGACCGCGGCGAGCGCCTGCCGGTACGCCAGCGGCGAAGTCGCGGTGCGGTCCAGGACGGGCAGAAGCAGGGAAAGCCGTTCCGAGGTACTCCGCTGCAGGGCCTCGCCCAGGCGGGAGAGCGCGGCGGCGGCTTGCGCGGCGACGGCGGCGTCCGGCTCCGCCTCCAGACGCGCGGCCAGCGTGTCGTACGCCTCCGGGTCTACGGCCCGGGAGGCCAGCGCGCCCAGCGCCCGCGCGGCGGCCAGGCGCACGCCGCGCGCGACGTCCGGGGCGAGGAGCGCGAGGAGGCGCGCATACGCCGCCTTCGCCGCTTCCGGACCGAGGTTCGGGTCGAGGGCGGCCAGCGCCTCCGCGGCGGCCTCACAGGCGGTCGGGTGCTCCGGGTCGAGCGCGTCCAGCAGCACGGGCAGGGCGCGGGCGTCGGCGATCTGCGCCAGGGCGCGCAGCGCGGCGATTCGCACCGTCGCGTCCGGCCCCGACGCCGCCTCCATCAGCGGCTCGACCGCCGAGACGTCGCCGATCCGGCCCAGGGAAACGGCGGCCAGGTCGCCCACGGCGGCCGCCGGGTCGCGCAGTTTGGCGACGAGCGCGGGGACCGCGCGGGCGTCGCCGATCTCGCCCAGCGCGCGCGCGGCCTCCTCGCGCACGTTGGGAGACACGTCGTCCAGCGCGACCACCAGCTCCTCGACCGCCAGCGGCGAGCGCAGGTCCGCAAGCTCGACGGCCGCCTGCCGCCGCTCGGATTCGCGCCCCCCGTGCGACAGGCGGCGCATCGGCCCCCACGACGAGACGGCACGCGAATGGCGCAGCTGGCCGAGCACGTAGCGGGTCGAGCGGCCCTCGGGGTCCCGCACCCTTGTCAGGAACAGCAGGCTCACGATCCGGACCAGCCCGCTCAGCGCGAACAGGACCTTGAAGTTGTTGAGCACGAGCGGACCCAGCGGCAGGGAGACCGGCTCCAGAACGGACATCAGGGCGCCGCCGACGATCGGCGAGACGCCGCCCAGGATCCCGGTCGCCGCCGAGAAGACGGCGACGTAGGTGCCGCGCGTTTCGGCGGGGGCGAGCGACAGCAGCAGGTTGAACTGCGCCAGCCCGACGCCCGCCCACGCCGCGCCCGAAAAAACGTTGAGCACGACGATGAAGGCGACGTTCATCCAGAAGTGCTCCGGTCCCGGCAGCGTGAACACCCACAGGAAGGGCGCGGCCACGGTGCCGGCGCACGCGAGCGACAGGACCGGGCGAGAACCGTACTTGTCGGCCAGGTAGCCCCACAGGAGCGTCGCCGCCAGTCCCGCGCCCGACGCGAACGCCGCCAGGACCTGGACCG
>CADCTO010000699.1 GCA_902805585.1 uncultured Armatimonadota bacterium
GCGGGAGTGGCGCGCGCAGGAGGACGACTGGCAGACGACGTTCCGCAAAGTCGAGAAGAAGTACGGCTACGACACCTACGGCGGCAACTGCCACATGGTCCCCAACCACGCCGTGATCGTTCTGGCGTTGCTGTACGGGGACGACGATTTCCAGAAATCGCTGATGGTCGCCAACACCGCCGGCTGGGACACGGACTGCAACTCGGGCAACGTCGGATGCCTGATGGGCATCAAGAACGGGCTGGCGGGCATCGATAAGGGACCCGACTGGCGCGGGCCGGTCGCCGACCGGATGTTTTTGCCGACGGCCGACGGCGGGCGCTGCATCACCGACGCCGCGCGGGAAACGTACGAGATCGTCAACGTCGGGCGCGGCCTCGCGGGGCAGGCGCCCGTGCTGCCCAAGGAGGGCGCGCGCTTCCACTTCGCCCTGCCCGGCTCCGTCCAGGGGTTCCGGTGCGAGGATTCCGTGGAATCACGCGGCGTCGTGGCCGTCGCCAACGAGGAGTTCTTTCCCGCACACGCCAACGACCGGGACCGCTGCCTCGCGCTCCACTACCGGGGTGTCGCGCCGGGGCGGGCGGGGCGCGTCGGGACGGCCACGTTCATCCCACCGGACGCGTTCAAGATGACGGGCTACGGCGTGGTCGCCTCGCCGACGCTGTATCCGGGGCAGATCGTGTACGCGCGCCTGCTGGCGGGCGGCAGCAACCGGCAGGCGGCGACCGTCGGCCTGTACGTGCGCGTGTACGGCGCTAACGACGAGCTCGAACTGGTGCGCGGCCCGGCCCGCATGCTGGCGCCTGGAGCGGAAGCAACGCTTGACTTCCGCGTCCCCGACACCGACGGCCGCCCCGTGTGCGAGGTGGGCGTCGAGATCGGCGGCGAGTCCGGGGCGGGCACCGTGTATCTGGACCGGCTGTCCTGGGACGGCGCGCCCGACGTGACGCTCGGCCGGCCCCGCGAAGCGGGCGGAAGCGCGTGGCGCCGCGCCTGGGTCAACGCCGCCGACCATTTCCAGGAGCCGTGGGATGTGCCCGGCCTCGTTTACCGGGTGACGCAGGACGAGGGGACCGGGCTGGTCCTGCAGGGCGAGAGCGAGTGGCGCGACTACACGGTGAGCACGCGGATGCGCCCGCACATGGCGGACGCCATCGGCGTGGTCGTCAATGCGCGAGGCCTGTTCCGCTACGTCGCCCTGGTCCTGACCCCGGACAACAAAGCGCGTCTCGTCGCCCGCCACGACGCCGAGGAGATCGTGCTGGCCGAGCAGCCGGTCGCGTGGGAACTGGATCGCGTCTACGAGGTCTCGATCACCTCCGGGCGCGACGGCACGGTGACAGCTCAAGTGGATGGCGGCGGGGGGCTTTCGGGCACGGTCGCCCCCGACAGGGCGCGGGGCGCGGTCGGCCTTCTGGCTCGCGTGGGCCGGTGTGAGTTCGGTGCGGTCCGCGTCACCCCGTACACAGAGGGCGGGTAGGGGCCGACGGCGCGGGCGGTGGGTACAATGAGAACGTGACCGCCTTGCCCTTCGCTGATGCTCACGCCCCCCGGGCTCCTGCCCTGCTTGTCTGCGCCGCCACCGCGCGCGAACTGGCCGCCTTCGGGCCAGAGCACGATGACGCGGCCTGCGCCGTGACGGGTGTCGGCATCCCGGCCACGTTCCGCCACCTGCCGCCCCTCGTTGCGCGGCTGCGGCCCCGGCGCATCCTCAATATCGGCATCGCCGGCGCCTACCCGAGCAGCGGCTTTGTTATCGGCGACATCGTGATCGGAAGCAGCGAGACGTACGGCGACATCGGCTTCGAACTTCCGGAACCGCCGGGTTTCCGCCGCATCGCGGAGTCCCCGTTCGCCGAAGACGTGTACCTGGGGGAGATACCCCTTCACCGCGAACCGGCGTGGTCCGGGACGGCCGACGGCATTACGGTCGGTATCGCGCGCGGCTGTACGGTCAACACCTGCACGGGCACGAACGCCACCGGCGCGTTGCGCGCGGCGCTTTTCGGCGTGGCTTTCGAGACCATGGAAGGCGCTGCCGTCGCCCAGATCGGGCAGGACGCGGGCGTTCCCGTCTGCGAAGTGCGGGCCATTTCCAATATCGCTGGCGAGCGCGACATGCGTCCGGAGAACATCGCCTGCGCCCTCGACGCCCTGTCACGCTATCTGCACGCCTGTCGGCAGGCGGGAGAATAACGCATGGACCTGACGCTCGGCATCTCGCCGTGCCCCAACGACGTCTGGATCTTCAGCGGCATCATCCGCGGCGCTGTGAAAATGGTGGGCCACACCGTCGATGTCGCGTTCCACGACGTCGAGACACTGAACCGCATGGCGCAGAAGGGGCAGTTCGACGTGGTCAAGATCAGCTACGCCAATTTTGCCCATTGCGGCGGCCGCTACGACCTGCTGAACTGCGGCGGCGCCCTGGGGCGGGGCGTCGGCCCGCTTCTGCTCGTGAACGGCAGTGGGTCCTTCGACCCCGCGCGCGAAGTGATGGTCCCCGGGCGGTACACGACCGCCAACCTGCTGCTGGACTTCTACCTGCAGCGCCCCGCTACCAAACGGTTCCTGGCCTTCGACGCCCTGTACGAGGAGTTACTGAAGACGCCCGGCGCGCAGGGGGTCGTGATCCACGAGAAGCGTTTCACGTACGAGCGCGACGGGCTGTCGCTGGTGCAGGACCTGGGGGAGCACTGGGAGACCCGGACGGGCCACGCCATCCCGCTCGGGGCCATCGCCCTGCGGAAGACGGTGCCGCTCCGCGCGCAGGTCGAGACGCTGATCCGCCGCTCCCTCGCCTGGGCCGAAGCGAACCGGGCCGACGCGCTCGCCCTGTGCCGCGAGCACGCGCAGGACCTGAGCGACGAGGTGATCCGGGCGCACATCGCGCTGTACGTCAACGAGTACACCCGCGACCTGGGGAAAGAGGGGAGCGCCGCCGTGGAGTTCTTCCTGGCGCAGCAGCGGGAGCTTTCGCGGCAGACGGCGTAGGCGGGAGGCGCGACGGATCAGGCGCCCGCCACGGCCACCAGATCCTTCGTGCTCCGGGTCAGGATCTCGCAGCCCGACTCGGTGACGACGATGTCGTCCTCGATGCGGACGCCGCCCCAGTTCTCGACGTAGACGCCGGGCTCGACCGTGAGCACCATGCCTGGCGCGAGCGTGACGTCCGACTTCTGGGACAGCCCGGGGCCGTCGTGGACCACGCGGCCCAGGGCGTGCCCCAGACCGTGCTGCATCTCGCCGAAGCCCGCCTCGGCCAGCAGCTTGCGCGCGAGGGTGTCCACGTCGCGGCCGGGGACGCCGGGCCGGATGGCGTCGAGCGCCGCCTGCTGCGCCGCCCGCACCGCGTCGTAGGCGGCGCGCATCCGGTCGGTCGGCTCGCCGCCGACGCAGACCGTGCGCGTGATGTCGGAGCAGTAGCCGTCCACCTCGCAGCCGAAGTCGCACAGCAGGAACTCCGGCCCGCCGGATTCGCCCAGGCGCCGGCCCGAGGGCCGGCCGTGGATCAGGGCGCTGTTGGGGCCGCTGCCCACGATGCTGTCGAACGAGAGCCGGGTGGCGCCGCGCTCGGACCGCATGAACACCTCCATGTCCCAGGCGACCTCGCGCTCCGTCCGGCCCGGCCGGGCGATGGTCAGGAGGTAGTCGAAGCAGGCGTCGGCGACGGTGATCGCGCGGCGGATCGCGGCGATTTCGTCGGCGTCCTTGACGGCGCGCACCGACTCGACCACGCCGCTGCGCGGGATCAGGGAGACGCCGTCGGGTACGGCCTTCGCCAGCGCCGCGTAGGCGCTGTAGGGCAGGTGGGCGGCCTCGAAACCGACGGCCTTCAGGCCGAGCTCCTTCGCCTTCTGCCCCGCCACTTCCGACAGGCTCGACCCCTGCGGCAGGATCGTCCGCTCGAAGCCGGGCACCTCCGCCGCGCTTTGCAGCGCGTAGCGCCCGTCGGTCAGGAAGTGGGCCGCGCCCGCCGTCAGCACCACCAGCCCGTTCGACCCGGTGAAGCCCGTCAGATACCGGACGTTCTCCAGGTGGGATATGATCAGGGCCTCGACCGGCGCCGCCGTCGTCTCGGTTGAGCCGTCCTCTCCGGTGCGTGTCTCAGGCTCGGCCATGCGGGCGCGCACGGCCGCGACGCGGTGGGGGAAACGGATGTCGGTCACTTTCAGTGCCTTCCCGAGATCACGAGGTAGCGCGCGGCGTCGAGGGCGAGCAGATACGAGGCCGTCCCGAAACCGGCGATCTGCCCGGCGGCGGCCGGCGCGATCACGCTGGTGCGACGGTACTCCTCGCGGGCGTGGACGTTGGTGATGTGGACCTCGACGGCGGGCAGGCGGACGGCGCGGAGCGCGTCGGCGATGGCGTAGGAGTAGTGGGTGTAGGCGCCCAGGTTGATCACGATCGCGTCGGCCCAGTTCACGGCGTCCTGGATGGCGTCGATGATCTCGCCCTCGTGGTTCGATTGGACGATCCGCACCTCGACGCCGATCTCGCGGGCGTGGTCCCGGATCTTGCGGTTCGTGTCGTCGAAGGAGTCCGTGCCGTAGACGTCGGGCTCCCGGAGGCCGAGCAGGTTCAGGTTCGGTCCGTGGATGACGCTGATTTTGAGGGTACCCGTGGGTGCAATTTGCATGATCGTCGGTCGCCGCCCTATGGTCCGGTCGTCTCTGCTTCGTCCACCACCAGGATCGGGATGCCTTCCGGCGAGATCGGGTAGGTGCGCCCGCACCGCTCACACACCAGAGCGTCGCCCGCCTCGGTCAGCCGCAGCGGCGGCCGGTCGTCGCACGCCGGACAGGCCAGCAGGTCGACGAAATCGGGGTCGAGCGATGTGGCGGCAGCGGTACGCGTCGAAACGCCGTTAGTTTGCTCTTCGGGCATGCCAGGCGCTGTTTCTTCGCCCCCGGTGGTTTCTCCTCCCGACAGGATGGCGAAAAGCGCGAAAATCCCGGGTGCCGGCGGATAGTCCCAGGAGGAGACGGCGTTCGGGCCGCGAACACTATTTCGGGAGGCGCACGGATGTCAGGCAACCCGGTTCAAAAACGGTCCGAAGGATATCAGTCCCGGCGCGACGTCGTGGAGGCCGAACTACAGCCGGGGGAACAGCTTCTGTGGCTCGGCGGGCCCAACCCGATGCGGATGGCCCTATCTTCGGCCGGCGCGGCCCTCTTCGGCGTCCCCTGGACGGCGTTCTGGCTGTGGGCGTTGTTGGGGCACTTCACGAGCGTGTCCTGGGCGTGGTGGCCGGCCGCGCTCTTCTACGGGATCCCGTTGTGGATCGGCTACCTTTCGGCGCCGGCCCCGTATTGGAGCTGGCGCGCCGCCCGCCGCACCGCATACGCCGTGACCGACCGGCGGGTGCTGATCGTCCGGCGCGGCAAGGCGCGCACCGTGGATTCGTACGCCCCCGACGGGATCACCGACGCGCACCGCACGGAGCGGCGGGACGGCTCCGGTGATCTGGTCCTGGCCCGCGGGTTCCGCGACAGCATCACCTTGCAGGCCATCCCCGAGGTCGGCCGCGTGGAACGGCTCGTGCGCTCCCTCGTCACCGACCGCGTCCCGGCCGCCGCCGCCGCCGCGGCGAGCGTCCCCTTGCCGGCGGCCGCCGCGCAGCCTTCCGCCGCGCCGCCGGACACGGTCACGGCATCGCGGGCGCCCTGGTGGACCCACCGGGGCTGAACCGGCCGGGGGGTGGGCGCGCCGTCAGTCCTGGATGCCGAACTCCCGGTGGTAGGCCCGGATCGTGTCCTCGACAGCGCCATCCGCCTCGATGCGCCCGCGGTTCAGCCATACGGCCCGCGTCGCCACCCGGCGCACGGCGTCGGTGTCGTGGGACACGAAGACGATCGTGCGTCCTTCGCGCTGGAATTCGCCGATCCGCTCGTAGCATTTTTCCTGGAACGCCTCGTCACCCACCGCCAGCACCTCGTCCACCAGGATGATCTCCGGGTCCGTGTGGACCGCCACGGCGAAGCCGAGCCGCATGAGCATCCCGAGGGAGTACGTGCGCACGGGGGCGTCCAGATAGCCCGCGTCGAGGTCCGCGAAGGCGGTGATATCGGGCAGCCGCGCCTGCATCTGCGCCCGCGTCAGGCCCAGGATCGAGCCGTTGAAGAAAACGTTCTGCGTGCCCGTCAGGTCGAGGTGAAAGCCCGCGCCCAGTTCGAGCAGCGGGGCGAGCCGGGGGTGGTGCGGGTCGGCACTGGCCGGGAAGGCGATGGCGCCCTCATCGGGAAGCAGCACGTGGGCGATCAGGCTGAGGAGCGTGGATTTGCCGGCCCCGTTGCGCCCGACCAGCGCCACCGTCTCCCCCGGCGCGACGTGCAGCGACACGTCCTCCAGGGCCGTCAGCGTCTCGACCTCGGGTCGGACGCCTTTCACGAACGCTCCGAGCATCCCCTTCACGCCGGCGTAGCCACGCCGTACCACCCGAAACCGCTTGGTGACGGCGTCCACACGGATGGCGAGCGTCGGGGCCACTACAACTGCTCCACGAACCGCCACTTGCGCTTGTTGAAGAAGGCGTATCCGCCGAGGAAGGCCAGCACGCAGACGGCGAACGCCAGCCAGAAGAACGGCCACGGCACGCCCGTGTTCACGATGAGGGGCTGGTTCGTGGCCTGGCCGAACGTCCCCGCCGGCAGTTCGGCGGGCGCGAGCAGGAAGCTGCGGTACGAAGCGAGGATGACCGTCATCGGGTTGAGCAGGAGCAGCGTGTGGACGGCCTGGCGGAGGCCGGCGCTGGGGATGGCGCTGGTATGCTCCACCTGCTCCAGGAAGTAGATGATCGGCACGGCGTAGAAGAGCAGGTCGAGCAGCACCGCGGTCAGGAACTTGACGTCTTCGACGAAGACGTTGAGCGCGGAGATGAAGAGCGCGATGCCCCCGATGAGCAGCGTCTGCATCAGGACGAGGATGGGCAACAGGAGTATCTCGGCGGGCGGCAGTTTCGCCACCCCGGGCGCGTTTTCAACCCACGCGCGGCCGTAGAGGTAGACCAGGTAGACGCCCAGAACGCCCAGAGACAGGATGAAGTGGCGCAGGTTCGCGATCGTGGTGGCTATCGGCAGCAGTTCGCGCGGGAAGTAGACCTTTTTCACGAGCGCCATCTGCCTCGAGACGGATTCGCCCGCGTCCAGGATGCCGGTCAGGAAAAAGGTCCACGGGAAGAACGCGGCCAGGACGTACGCGGAGTAGTTTTCCGGCCCGATGTTGACGAAGTACTTGAAGACGACGACGAGGACGAGGGCGCGGGCGATGGGGTTCGCCAGGGACCAGGCGATGCCGAGCGTGGAGTTCTTGTAACGGACCTGGAGTTCGCGCTCGACCAGGTTGTTGAGCAGTTCGCGGTAGCGGAGGGCTTCGCGCGCCTCGGAAAGCAGGCTCACTCTGGCGGGTTCTTACCCGTTGGTGTTGTTGCGGGACGGGGCACTTCCTGGGCCGGACTCGTCCGCCTCGTCCAGCTGGTCGCCGCGCGCCGGTTCCAGGAGTTTGAGAAGCTCGTCCCGGGGGATCAGGACCTTGCGCTTCCCCGCGACACGGAACGCTTTGAGCTTTCCCTGCCGGATGTAGGAGCGAATGCTGGACTGGCTGAGTTGCAGGTAGTTGGCGGCCTGCTCAACGGTCAAAAGGTCCCGGCTCTCCGCGTCCATACTCCCCTGGTTGCTCCCCTTGTTCGGCGTTGCCGGGGCGGGTGCCGGTCTTGACCGGTATACGCCGCCGACACTTCGTGCGCGCCGTAAGGAGTGGCTCCCCGGATGCGCCCGCCGAGAGTATATCGCAGGGTAGCAAGTGTTGTCAATGATTGTTTTTACTTTTTTTGTGATACCAGGCAGACAGGCACGTTACCGGGGTCTGCGCCCGTCGTGATCCCGCCTCTCTGGGCGCGGCGGGACGTTGGGGCGCAGCGCCAAACGTTTCCGCGCGCGCCGTGTGCTGAGGCATCGGCATCACGGCGTCCCTTCGAACGTGAGGACCTCCTCCATGTGGGTGGGTACCGCGCGACCGTTTTTTATGGCGGGAGAATACTCCCACCGGAGTGCCGCCCGGCGCGCCCGCGCGTCCACCTCGCGGTTCCCCGACGATTTCACGATCTCGACCTCGGTCACCAGCCCGTCCTCGTCCACGGACACGAGGAGCGACACTTCACCGCGGAACCCGCGCAGCGACCTCGGCAGGTTCGGCCACGGGTGGAATTGGGCCAGCGCTTCCCGGTCTCCGCCACCGGCGCCGTCCTTCGGCGGCGCCGGATCTTCGTCCGGCAGCACGATCGTCACGACCTCCGGGTCCGCCTCCCGCTCCGGGGCGGGGCGCACCGGAGGCGGCGTTTCCCGCTCGCCGGCCAGGATCGGGCCCGATTGCTGCCGGTCCGGGCGCTTCGGCTTCGCAGGCGACGCGGGCTTGGCCGTCCCGGGCAGGGCGGCGGGAGAAGGCGGGCGTGTCTCCGCCCGTTCCCGGTGCTGTTCTTCCACCGTCACCGGCGCTACCACCGGCGGTCTGGCCGCCGTCCGGGAGGCCTGCGGCGCGGCGGGGGCCTGGGCCGACGTGGGGGGCTTGCCGACGACGGTGGACGTGGGCGGCGCCGAGACGGCCGGGAGCCCGGAGGACGCCGCTATGGGACGGTCGTCGGACGTGCGCGCCTGGGGCCGGAGCAGCCAGATGGGGAGGAGCAAGGTGGCGGCGGCGACAGCGCTTCCGGCGAGCAGGAGGGAGCGTGCGGGGACGAAGGCGGCCCTGCCACGCGGTGTCGGCGTGTCGCCCATGGCAGGCAGCCGGCGCAGTTCGTCGGCGAACGCGGCGGCGCTCGTCGGCCGGGCGCTCGGACGTTTCGCGAGCGCCTTTTCCAGGACGTGCGCGAGCGCGGGCCACGGCACCAGGGATAGATCCGGGCGCCTGTGCAGGATCGCGTACATCACGGACGCCACGGAATCGCCGGGAAACGGCTTCTGCCCCGTGACCGTCTCGAAAAGGGTGGCGCCCAGTCCCCAGACGTCGGTGCGGCCGTCGGTCTCCTCGCCGGACACCTGCTCGGGGGCCATGTAGGCGGGCGAGCCGATCACGCTGCCGGTCTGGGTGAGCGAGTTCTCCCCCGTGACGCGCGCCGCCCCGAAATCCATCAGCTTGGCGGTGCCGTCGGGGAGCAGAAAGATGTTGTCGGGTTTCACATCGCGGTGCATGATCCCCTGGCCGTGCGCGAAGGCGAGTGCGGCCGCGACCTGAAGCGCGATGGAAAGCGCTTCCGGAACCGGAAGCGGTCCCCGCTGAAGTTTCGCCCGCAGCGTTTCGCCGTGCAGCCGCTCCATCGCGATGTACAGACGGTTCCGGTCCGCGCCGGCGTCGCGGATGCGGACGATGTTGGGATGGGACAGGCGGCGGATCGCGTCGGCTTCGCGGACGAAGCGCAGCGGCGCGACAGACTCCGGGCCGGAATCCGCGGCATCGGGGTCACCTTCGGGCAGCGCGATGCGGAGGACCTTCAGCGCGACGATCTCGTCGCGCCTCGTGTCGTGCGCTTCGAAGACAGCCCCGTTCTGGCCCCTGCCGAGTTCGCGCAGGAGGCGGAACGGGCCCACACAGTCGTCCATGAATTGACCGGTACTTCCTGTTGACGAAAAGTCAACAAACACGGTATATTGACGCGATTCAGAGGCCGAGATGTCCACAGCCTCTCAGGCGGAGGGCTGAGCCCCGATCGCCGTGTCCCACGAACCGGATACGGTCGGCGCCTTCGCCCGGTTCCATCACCACGCGTCCCATCAACGTCCTTAGACAACGGAAACGTGCGATCGTCTTCACCAACCGTTCCATCACCACGGGCCGCCGGATCCGGTCTTCAACGCTCCGCGCCCTCCTCCCCACTGGCGATCGGCTCCCAACGTTTGGACCTGGGGAAGCGGGTCTGCTGGTGAACGACGGGACGAAGCGAGCGGTCTGAAAGTATATAACCAAAAACGCCGCCCCGTGTAACCCGCGGAACCACCGGGTTCCGCCGCCGGACGGTGACGCGATGACCGGGTGCGGCCTCCACGTCATAAACACGCCTGGAGATCCCGTCCGCGTTCCCGCGCCGCGTTCAGAAAGTGACGCCGTATGCCTCCGTCTACCCTGCCCCCGGTCCATCCGGACGCCCGCCGCCGCGCCCGGGGCGCCCCCTCCGTTTTTCTCGTATGGCACGACATCGTGCGGGACAAAAAGCTGGTCTGGTTCGACACCACCGTGACGGAGTTCGCCGCGCAGCTCGCGCGTCTGGAACGGGCCGGCGCGCGTCCCATCACCCTGGACGCGCTGTATTCCTTCCTCCGCACCGGAGGGCCCGTCCCGCCGCCGGGCGCCGTCGTGCTCTGCTTCGACGACAACACGCGCGGCATCTACGACCACGCGTTCCCGCTGCTCCGGCGCCGCGGCTGGCCGTTCGTTGTATCCGCGCACACGGCCTTCGTCGGCGTCCGGACCGGCAAGGACCACAACACCTGGGAGCAGCTGCGCGCCGTGGAACGAACCGGCGGCGCCCGCGTCGTCAGCCAGACGCACACCCACCCGCCCGACCTGCGCGCGCTTTCCGACACGGCTCTGCAGCGGGAAATGACCCGCGCCAGGGCCATCATGGATCGGGAGATGGGGCGAGCGACGCGCTTCGTGACCTACCCGTCGGGCAAGTGGGACCGGCGCGTGGCGCTGGCGGCACAGGCGGCCGGATATCGCCTGGGGCTCACCGAGGACCGGGGGGCGGCCGAGGCGTCGCCGCACCTGCTGGGGCTGCACCGCTATTCGACGCATCGACGGTTCGAAGAAGCGCTGCGTGTGATCGCCCGCGCGGCGCGCTGACGGAACGGCGGCGGTGTCCTGCCCCGCCGCCCCCACAAGCAGTGCGCCGCGCGCATGCTACCCCGCTGGGGCCGTCGCGTTCTCGGGGAACCGGACGAGGTCGCCCTTTTCGAACCCTGTTCCCGTCAACGGCCGCGCCTCGGCCATCTCGTCCGTCACGGATTCCACGCGGCACCGCCCGACGACGGCATCGCGGGTGCGGCCGATCACCGCCTTGGTCTCGGGATCTATGACGGGCCGCCCCGGGCGCATCACGACCAATTCGTCGCCCGCACGGATGCCGGCGCGGCTGCCCGCGTTGATATACAGGGTCCTCCCCGCGGCCTCAGTCCCGTCCAGTTCGGCGATGCGGCCCTCCCACGGCCGATTCGCCATCTTCTCGGTGATGGCCGTGACCGCGCGATCGACGGCCTGGCGGGTCGCCCGGCCCAGCGGGCTGTTGTTGAAGGCGACCGTCCCGATGCGGAAGTCGCGCCGGCTGTAGTCGATGCCCGCGCCCGTGGCCTGCGCCCGTCCTTCGGTTCGGACCGAGTCCAGGATCTGCCCGCTCGTCGTGTCGTAGAGCCGGATGTCGAGCGCGACGAAGGCATGGTCCTGGTTCGCTTTGACGCGGATGCCGTTGGGGAGGACGATGTCGCCGCCGATGCCCTTCCGGTCGTACGCGACCTCCGTCACGGCCCCGCGCACGATCACCTGCGCGCCCAGCAGACTACCGCGGGCCGGCGCCGTGTCGGGCGCCACCGCGCCGCTGGCGGCGAGCGCCTGCTCGTCCTGGATGTCGTTCAGGTTTTTTCGCTCCACGAGCAGGAAGCGGTCCGTCTTCAGCAGCGACGTGGTCAGCATCTCGGTCATGCCCCGACCGAACTCCGTGGGCGACGTGATGCTGTAGCTCGTGGACGAACGGCTGCCGTAGCGCGCGCTGCGCACGGCCGCTTCCACGTCCATGTCGGCCACCGCGAGCCGCTTCTTGGGGCCCGCGTACGGGCGCGACGGCGCCGCCTGCCCGCCGGTTGGCTTCGACTCGGCCCGAGCCTGCGGGACGGATATACCCCATGCCGCTGTCGCCAGCGCCGTCGCGCCCGTCACCATCCACCGTTTCAACGCAGTGTTCTCCTTCGTGAAGTTCCTCTTGCATAGACCCGGATGGCGCCGATTGGTTGCAAAAAAGAAGGATCGAACCATAGAGGCACAGAGTGGGTCTCCGTGCCGCTGTGGTTTAACGCACTTCTTCCGCGTCGGCCAGTTCGTACAGGAGGCCATAGCGCAGATTGCGCACGGAGACGATGACCGCGCGGGCGCCGAGCCGGTGCATGGCACGTGCCTGGATGAGCGCCCCGGCGAGGATGACGTCGGCGCGCTCGGGTTCGAGCCCGGGGATGCCCTTGCGTTCGGCGACCGTCCGTGGCGCGAGGGCCGCCACCCGCGCCTCCACCTGCGCCCGCGAAAGGTGCATCCCGTGCAGGGCCGCCGGCTCCAGTGCCCCGTGTTCCATCGCGGCCACGTTGGCGATCGTGCCCCCGCTGCCGACAAGGGCGATGCCCCCGTCGCCGGAGTCGGCGGCCACCGGCACCTGGGCCAGCACCGCGTCTACGAGATGTTCGGCGTGGCGCAGTTCGCTCGGGGTGGGCGGGTCGGACGGAAGCGCCCGCTCCGTCAGCCGGACGGCGCCGATCTGGAGCGAGTTCCGATAGGTGATCGTGGCGCCCGTCCCGAGCACGAACTCCGTCGAACCGCCGCCGATGTCCATGACGGCCAGGGGAAGACCCTCCGGCAGCTTCAGGTCGGCGTCGCGCCGGATGGCCGTGTGGATCAGGTGCGCCTCACGGTCGCCCGTTACGATCTCGATGGCGCCGGCCAGAATCCCTTCCGCCTGCTCGACGAACTCCGGCCCGTTGGCAGCGTCGCGCAGTGCACTCGTCCCTGCGGCCGCAATACGCGCCGCTCCCACCGCCCACGCCCGTCCCGCGAGCTCATCCAGCGCCTCCAGCGTACGCCGCATCGCCTCCGGGTCCAGCCGTCCCGCCGCGTCCACGCCCTTGCCCAGCCTCGTGATCCTAGTCGTGTCCAGCAGCACGTCGAGCCGCCCGCCGTCCACGCGCGCCACCGTCAGCTTTACCGAATTCGTACCGATGTCCACCGCCGCAACCGTCGTTGCCATTATCTCTCCTTCACCGCCGGTTCCTATTGCCGTAGCATACCCCCGGAAACGACGCGTTGTGCCGGGCCGGGGAACCGATCAGCAGC
>CADCTO010000700.1 GCA_902805585.1 uncultured Armatimonadota bacterium
GCAGAGCGTGACGGTGTCGAACGGCGCGGCCAGCGCGGCGGGCGACTCGTCACGGGCGACGGCGGCGTTGAGCAGGCGCGAGCCGTCGAGGTGAAGGGCCAGACCCTGCTCGCGCGCGGCTTCGGCGACGAGGGCGACGTCGGCGGGCGTCCAGACGCAGCCACCGGCGCCGTTGTGGGTGTTTTCGACGCAGACGACGCGGGTGCGCGCGAAGTGCGGGTCGTCCGGGCGGATCGCGCGGCGCACATCGTCGGCGGTGAAGATGCCGCGCGCGCCGCTCAAAGGGTACAGCAGGCAGCCCGAAAGCACGGCGGGGCCGCCGCCTTCGTACTGCCGGATGTGAGCCAGTTCGTGGCACAGGATTTCGTCGCCGGGCCGGGTGTGGACCCGGAGCGCGATCTGGTTCGCCATCGTGGCCGACGGCAGGAACAGGGCGGCTTCCTTGCCCAGCAGGCGCGCGGCCTCCTCCTGGAGCGCGTTGACGCTGGGGTCCTCGCCGCGCTGGTCGTCGCCGACCGGCGCCTCGGCCATGAACCGGCGCATCTCCGGCGTCGGGCGTGTCGCCGTATCCGAAGCCAGGTCGAGGAGAAGGGATGAGGGAGAGGGTTCTTTCCCCTGCTCATCCCTCATCCCTCGCCCCTCATCCCTAACTCGCCGTTCAGCGCCGCCATCTCGCGCGCGATGTTCCGGGGGACGAACGGGCGGCGGGCGCCTTCGGGGACGATGAAGTTGTACTTCAGGATCAGGGTGTTGATGACGTCGAGCTTCTCACGGTACTCGCCCCGGAAGCGCTCGGCGATCCGGTGGCGGGACGAAGCGTTGGTCGCGTGGCGCAGCGAGCGCAGCGTGCGCTCTTTGCCGGTAGCGAGCAGCGCGATCTCGTGCTCGATGTCCTTCTGCATCTGTAGCCAGTCGGGCAACGCCCGGGAGTTCTTCAAAAGGCGGTTGACCGCCCGGAGGTGTGCGGGCTCGAACGGGTTGACGTCCAGGTCGAGAGGCTTGCCCTTGCCGGGCAGGTTGTCGAACTCCCCCGCCTCCATCGCCTCCTGGATCTTGCGCTCGGCCACCGATTCGGTCCAGTCGAAATGCGGTTCCATGAGAACCATTTTACCGCGTCCGAGTTTGTTGCGCCTCCCCTACCGCCCGCGTTTCATCGCAAATGCTGACGCCCCCTGGGGCGCCGCCGCTCGGCGGCGCCCCGGCAGCCCCGTCGGGTAATCACACGCCGGGCGCGGCGGCGGCGCGCTCCTGCGTGAACTCGATGTCGCCGGAAACCGTGGAGATCGCGACAGGGGCGCCGCCCTCGCCCAGCGTCTCCGACACCGAGATCATGCCCGAAGCGTCCACCTTCTGCTCGCTGCCGTCCGGCAGGTGCCAGCGCCCCCGCACGTCGCCGCTGCGGGTCGAGACGCTCACCTGGGCGTTCGCCCCGGTGGGCAGGCGCAGGCTGACGTCGCCGGAAACCGCGCCGAGCGTCGCGGTTCCGGACATCGGGTTTCGGGGGGAGAGTTCCAGGCAGCCGCTCACGGTGTCCAGAAGGATCTCGTCGCCCGCCGCGATCTCGACCGCCCGCACGTCGCCGGAGACCGTGCGGACGCGGAAGGCGCGGCCGGATATACCCTGTGCGATGACGTCGCCGGAAACGGTCTCGGCGTCGACGCTCTGGGCGGTGGTTTCGCGGACCGAAATGTCGCCGCTCTGCGTGAGCGCCTTCAGCGCCTGGCCGGAAACGCGCCCGAGGGTCATGTCGCCGGACGCGCTGCTCACCGTTACGTTGCCGACCACGGCGCCGATGTTGATGTCTCCCGATACCGTTTCGGCCGCGACGTCGCCCGCGATCTCGCGCGCCTCGACGTCCCCGGACTGAGTGGCGAGCACCACGCCGCCGCGGATGTCGCGGGCGGCGATATCGCCGGCGGGGCTGAGCAGCGAGACCTTGATGTTGTGGGGCACCTGGACCGTCAGGTCGATCTGCGCGTTCTTGAATTTGGAAGGATGCCCGACGGATAGGGTCGGGCCGTCCGTGTGCTGTTCGACGGACAGCGTGACCTGATCGGCGAGGGCGCGGGCCTCGGCGTCATTGGCAGCCCAGACGCGCACGGTCCCGGAAACGACGGCCTGTTCACCGTCGCTCCCGACCGCCTCGATGTCGCCCAGCGTGTTACGCACGCGCAGCGTCCCTCCCGCAGGCACGCTGGCGTTCGCGGAGCGCTCCTCGGACAGCGTGGGCGCGGACCGGCCTTCGCCGGAAAACGTGCTGTTCAGCCCCTGTTCGATGTCGCCCAGCGACGAGCGGACCTGGCGCGCGACCCGGCGAGCCTGGCGGCGGGCCGTCGCGGCGATCCGCGCGGGGTCCACACCCCGGAGCGCGTCGGAGATCGAGCGCGCGCCCGGGACGTCCTTGAGCGCGTCGGCCACGGCCTGCCACGGCTGCTGGGACGAGCCTTCCGCCTTGTCCAGGCGGTCGTGCGCGCCCTGCAAACGCTCCTGCATCCCGGCGACGGTTTCGCGCGCCTGGGCGATCTTGGCGCGGGCGCGGGCGAAGGTCTCGCCCCCGTCTCCCAGATCTTCGACCTCCGGCGTCGGGGGTACCGGCGGTGTTGGTGGAGTGGGCGGGGTCGGCGGCGTGGGCGGCGTCGGCGGCGCAGCACGGGAGCCCGGCGAATCGAGGGCGGCCAGCAGTTCGGCGGCCTGCTCCGCCGTGATCGTGCCCTCCTGGAGCATTTTCAGGATCAACAGGTTTTCTTCACGCGGCATCTTTGTCTCCATCTCCTCGCACCGTAAGGTGCGCGCTGCCTGCTGCTATCCCAGGCGCAGCAAGCTCAGAACCAGAACGACGACAGCCAGTCCCCAAAACGACAGGACCTGCACCACAGAGCCGACATCCGCGCGGCGCTGCGCCATCGGCGGCGTTCGCACAGGCGCGGGCGCATCGAGCGAGGCCGGTTCCAGGAACTCGACGACCAGCAGGTCGCCGTGCTCGACGACGCGGGCGCGGTGGCGGGGCAGATAGCGGCCGCGTACGGACGGAACTTTCGGAACGGAAGGATCTGGCAGCATGGGTGAAGTGATCTCCTTATCGCAAGTGCCGGAGGATTTCCGCCGCCTCGCCGGGATCCAACTGGCCGCTCTCCACCTGCCGGAGCAGTTCGCGCCG
>CADCTO010000701.1 GCA_902805585.1 uncultured Armatimonadota bacterium
CAGCGACTCAAGACGACCCGCGCGTTGGAGGAACGGAGTCGCTTCGGGTCGAGCCGGGTGCCACCACCGGCGCCAGGCGGCGGTCCGGCCTGAGGGTGCGTCCTTGGGTGCGACGGTGATGGCGTCGCGGGACAGGCAACCACGCTGCAGCGCCAGCACTACGGCTTTCAGAGCATGGGCATCAGGAGAGTGGCGCGACGGCGGCGCGGCCCGGCTGGCGCTCCGTCTTGGCGTACACCTGCCGGAACTCCTCGCGGGCGCGGAACAGCAGGGACTTCACGGCGGCGCGGGTGGTGTCTAGCACTTCCGCGATCTCGTCGTACGAGAGGTCGTTGTACTCGCGCAGCACCAGGCACGTGCGGTACTTGGGGTGCATCTTCTGGAGGATCAGCTGCACCTCTTCACCATCCTCCGTGTGGAAGAACTCGCGCTCCGGGTTGTCCTTGGCCACCTGTGTGGGGTGGAAGACGGAGAGGAAGGCCTCCCACGGCTGCCACTTGACCAGCTTGCGGTGGCGCAGCTCGTCGTAGCACAGGTTGGTGGCGATCCGGTAGAGCCAGGCGCCCACGCGCAGGTCCTCGGACGTCTTGGGCAGCGCCAGGTAGGCCTTGAGGAAGGCGTCCTGCGTCATGTCGTAGGCGTCCTCAGCGCTGCCCATCAGGCGCTGGATGTAGTTGTAGATCGGCGTCTGGTACTGGTTGAAGAGCTGCTCGAACGCCGCGTGGTCCCCCGCCCGCGCACGGGAGATCAGGTCCGCGCCCACCGCGCTGCCGGTGCCGGCACTCGTGCCGCCGGTTGCCGCGCCGTGTGCCCCGTGTGCCGTCAGCGCCCCCACTGCCGTCGCCATGATGTTGTCCTGCCTTCCGTCTGGTGTCTCGCCTGGTCGCGCTGAGCGTATGCGACCGTGGGCAAATGGGCAAGAGCTTTGGCGTCGCCGCGCGCGCGGCGACCTCGGTTTGCGGCGGCGGCCGCACTTCCCGGCCGCACCTGTGCGGGACGCGGCCGCTCCCCACCTGGAGTTCTGGCGCACCCCCCATCCGTGCTAGCTCACCTGTTCCAGGCGCCGTAGCCCGGCCGGACGGCCGCCCGGCCGCCCGGCCGCTCCGCCGCTCCCGTCGCGCCGGTGCTCGGGCTACGGCGCCTGGGTGAAGAGCTCGGTGTAGACCATGCGGTGGACGCGCGTCCGGTCGGAGTGGCGCTGCCAAAGCAGGGTATGGCTGATGGCATCTACAGGAAAGCAATACCCCCGCCGACCCATTCGCCGAGCACGAGGCGGCACGCACGCGGGACGCGCCGGACAATCTGCTGTACGAGCGCCACGGTAAGGCGTTGGAGCCCGACCACACCGTCGAGTTCGTGGCCATTTGCGACGACGGACGGCGGCTCATCGGCACCGACGAGCTCCACCTTGCCCAGCAAGCAGTGAGCGAAATCGGAGCCGGCAGATTTGCGTTGCGGCGCATCAGCGCGGAGGCAGAGGTGCGCTGGCGGCCTGCCCGTACGTGACGGCGGCGCCGCGCACCTCTTCTCGATAGCAGCCGAGGATCTTAGTCGTGGACAGCGGTTGGTCAAGCGCGAATGCCGGTTGCGGCAAGGATACGCTCAACGAGCGTGCCCCACGGTCGGGCGGGAACGGTCGCAAGCGCGCGGCGCTGCGCCTCCGTCCTGAGCCACTCCCCGTAGGCGGCGCTCCGCCGCGCGTACCAGTGCAGGTCGCGGCGCCAGCCGTCGGCGCCCCGCGCGACCAGGTTTGCGTGGAGCGCGTCCGCGTCCGGGTCCGTCAGGTAGACCGCGCGGACCCGGCCGTGGGTGGCGCGGGCGCGCACCGACTCGCGCTCGAACAGCGACGGGAGGATGCCGTCGCCCTCGATCACGATCGGGATGCGCTGGTCCACGTGGTTCTCGATCACCACCTCGATAGCCGGCGCCACTGCCTCGCCGACGGCGACGAGCCCCTCCGCCGGATCGAAGGCCCCGGCGTGCGGGTTGTCCGGGACCGGGAGGCCGCTCCGCATCAGCGCCAGCCGCAGGTCGTCCACCATCAGCCACGGCACGCCCAGACGCAGCGCCAGCCGCGCCGCGACGGTGGTCTTGCCGATCCCCGAGGACCCGCCAATGAGCAGGACGTACCACTCCGCGCCGCCGGCAGCGCGCTGCGCGTCCAGACCACCGTGTGAGAGGCCGCCGCCTTCGGGGATCACCGGCCAGGCTCCAGTGCAAAGCCGCACTGCTCCTTCGACCAGCGGCCCAGCGTCACGAGGTGCCGGTCGAGCCAGCGGTCGTTGATGCGGCCGGCGCCCCAGGTGCCGTCGAGTACGTGGCCGACTTCTACGCCCATCACCCATACGTGCCGCGCCGCGACAAAGTACGGAATGGCCACCAACTCCTGGGCAGTCAGCGGCCGGTGCTCCTGGTAACCGCGCAGATACGCGTCCCAGAGAGTGGTGCCGAGCCCCTGCAGCGCGGTTGACCAGAGCAGGACGGCGAGGTCGTAGGCGCGCCACCCGTAGCCGGCGCAGTCCCAGTCGAGGATCGCGGGCTCGTCCCGCTCATCGAAGAGCACGTTGCGCTTGTGCAGGTCACCGTGGCAGAGACCGTACTCCGGCCTGCCGCGGGGCATGGACACGAGCGCGCGGCGCAGGTGGATAGCAAGCGAACGCAGCGAGGTGAGTGCCTCCAGCCGGTGGGGAAAGCAGTCGGAAAGGCGCTCGAGCGGCGCGTCGAGGAGGAAGGAGAGGTCCATCTGGTGCCGCTGGAACTCGCCCGCCGCCGCGTCGCCCACGGCGTGCAGGCGCGCCACCAGCTGGCCGTACCGGTGGCTCTGCGCCGGCGTCATGTCGAAGCCAGTGAGCTCGCCGCCGGCAAAGGCAAACAGGACCGCGTGCCGGATGCCCTCCGGCGCGCGCAGCTCGGTCAGGTGCGCGCCGTCGCGCCTGGGGATCGCGGGGGCGACGGCAATACCGGAGCGGGACATCAGGGCCAAGATGTCGACTTCGCCACCGATCTCGCGAGCCGTGCGCTTCTTGTGTCGATAGACGCGCAGCACATGGCGGCGCTCGGCCCCGCCGGGTTCCTGGCCAGGCGCGAGCACGAGATACGTATCGTTGTCGCCTACCTGGAGCAGCCGGCAGCGGAGCGGCCCGGGGA
>CADCTO010000702.1 GCA_902805585.1 uncultured Armatimonadota bacterium
CGTCGTCGATAGATTCCAGGCCGGTGAGCCCCATGGCCGCCGAGACCTCGCTCATCTTGCCGTTCGTGCCGATGTAGGAGACGTCGTCGTAGCCCGAGAAGCCGAAGTTCTTCATCAGGCGCATCTTTTTCGCCAGGTCCGCGTCGTTGGTGACCACCGCCCCGCCCTCGAAGGCGTTCAGGAACTTGGTGGCATGGAAGCTGAACACCTCCGCCTCGCCGAAGCTGCCGATCATCGTGCCGGCGTGCGAGCAGCCGAAGGCGTGCGAGGCGTCGTACATCAGGTGCAGGCCGCGCCGCCGCGCGATCTCGGCGAGCGCGTCGACGGCGCAGGGCTGCCCCCACAGGTGCACGCCGATGATGCCGCTCGTGCGCGGCGTGATCATCGGCTCGACGCAGTCGGGATCCAGGGTGTGCGTGCCCGGGTCGATGTCGCAGAAGACCGGGGTGATCTCCTGCCACTGGAGCGCGTGGGCGGTCGCGATAAAGGTGAACGACGGGACGATGACCTCGCCGGTCAGCCCGAGCGCCCGGATCGTGATCTCCAGGGCGACGGTCGCGTTGCACATGGCGACGCAGTGGGCGACGCCCAGGTGCTCGGCGATCCGCTGCTCGAACTCCTGGACGAACTTACCGTTGTTGGTGAGCCAGCGCCGGTCCAGCAGGTCGTTGATGCGCTCCAGCAGCCGCTCGCGGTCGCCGATGTTGGGCCGCCCGACGTGCAGCGGCTCGCGGAACGCGGGCTCGCCGCCGAGCAGCGCGAGGTCTGATAGTTCTGTGTTCATGATGTTGTCGTTGCCGGAGATCACGCGCCCCGGCGTTGTGGCCGTCGAGTTCGGCCATCGAATAAATTCGAGGCTGTGAAGGTACAAAGCCTGCCTTCGCAGGCTACAGATCCAGTCCGCGGAGGCGGACTTCGTGCTTTTACAGCCGCGGTTTCAACCGCCGGGCTTCCTACGCCGGGATACCTACGCCAAGTCTCCCCCGCCCGACGACGGCAGCTTCACAAAAAGGCACTGCCCCGTGGGCAGCACGACCAGCGTTTCCGGCTTGTCGGCGAAGAACCGGTCCACGGCCAGCCGCTGCGCCTGGGCGTAGTAGTTGAAGCCGTAGTCGTCGAAAAGGACCACGCCGCCGGGCACCAGCCGCTCGTAAAAGAACGCGCAGCAGTCGTGCGACGTCTGGTAGATGTCCACATCGACGTGCACGAACGCGAAGCGCGCGTCCCGGACCGCCGAGAACGTTTCCGGGATGAAGCCCGGGTGGAACGCCGTGCGCGCCGCGTAGGGCGCTACCAGCGCCCGGACGCTTTCCAGCGACGTGTCCCCGAAGTCCCCCGTCGCGTGCCCGTCCGTTTCGGGCTTCGTCGTGTCCGGCATGCCGGCGAACGTGTCGAACAGGTGCAGGCGCTTGTCGGCCCGTTTCTCCTCCAGCGCCCGCGCGATCAGAAATGCGGTCCCGCCCTTGTAGACGCCGCACTCCGCGAAGTCGCCGGGCAGGTGCGCGGCGTAGCGCGCCCACCGGTCCAGGGCATAGCACCGGTCGGCCGAAACGACCGTGTGGTCGCGAACCTCCTGGTAGACGCTCTGGAACCACGGCTCCAGCCACGGGCGCATCAGGTCGGGCCCGGCGGGCGGCGGCGTTTCCGGCGCCCCGGGCGCCATCAGCCCGTTCAGCGTCTCGGTACGATGTACAGTATATCCGAAACGGCGGAAGGTCGCCTGCACGAGGTTCTTCACGGCGCCTCCGGCCTCCGGGCGACCACGGTGTAGTGGATGGGCATCAGGTCCCGGTCCGGCGTCGCGACCTCGCGCAGTTCCACGATCTCGAACTCCGACAGCAGCGCGCGCAGGCCGTGCTCGGTGAAGCGCCAGCAGTCCGGCAGCGGGCCGTGGATGCGGAAGTTGAACGGCACGCTGACGAACAGGTGCCCGGCCGGCTTCAACAGGCGCCGCAGCTCGCGCGCCGCGTCCCACGGGCGCAGCGTGTGCTCCAGGACTTCCGTGCAGACGATATAGTCGAACGTGCCGTCGCCGAGGGTGGGGTTAAGCGCGCAGATGTCGCCGATGTGCGTCGCGCCGGAGGCGGGGTCGAGGTCGAACGTCTCGACCGAGACGTGCTCGCCGAAAAAGGGCCGCGCGCCCTCGTGCACCTGCGGCGCGATGTCGAGCAGTCGCCCCGGGGCGGTCCCGTAGGTGGCCGCCGCGTGCCGCATGAACGCGACCACGTTCGCGCGGATCACGCGCAGGTGCTCGATGTCCATCGCGCTGACGACGACCTGCCCCATAGCCGCTATACCCTCTCGTCCAGCAGCATCTCGATCATGCTGCTGTCGAACGTCGCCATGCCGGTCCGTTCGGCCACCTCGCGGCGCTCGCGGAAGCTGTCGTCGATGAAGATGGAGTCGCCGCCGCCAAGCATGTGGTCCGCTTTGCACGCGGACGCGTCACAATGCACGATCTCGTCGAACAGGCCCGTCAGACGGTGCTTCTTCAGCGTCGCCGCAAGGTCCTCCCGGTGCCGCGTGACCAGGGTGATCGGCTTCCCCTGGTTGACACACTGGTACAGAAAACGCACGAGGTCGAGGTTCACCCGCCCGTTCACGATCAGCGTATCGTCGAGGTCCACGTAGACGGCGCGGTAGGCCAGGTCGTGCCGGTACCGGTTCACAAGAGCCCGGTCGATCTCGACGGCGACGTGTATGGGCCGGATATCGACGGGTACGCGCTCCTGCTCGTACAGGCTGAGCAGCGGGAAGTTCACGCCCTGCACGCGGTGCAGCGCCATGGTGCCCGCGATGCGCGGCGCGATCTCCAGCAGCGTCAGTTCCCCGTCGGCGTCCTCCTTGACCTGGAAGAACCACGCGCCGTGAAAGACGAGACGCCGCGAGATCTGTTCGGCGAACCACCGGAACCGTTCGTTCTCCACCGGGACGCTGTGCACGGAGATGCCGCTGCGCGTGCGGACGCGCCGCCGCCCGGCGCAGAACAGCAAACCGCGCTCGCGGTCCGAGAAACAATCGACCGTGAACTCCTCGCCCGGCAGGTGGCTCAGGATAAGCAGGTCGGGGTGCTCGCGCAGGAGCGGGCCCAGGCGGTCGCGGTCGTGGACGAGGTGGGTGTTCTGCGAGCCCTGCCCGCACTCCGGCTTCAGGAACACGGGGAACTGCTCCACCGCGCTCGCGTCCGGGAACACGCGCGGCACGGGCACGTCGCCCGCGAGTCGTTCGTACGTCCGCCGCTTCGACCGCGTGATCCGGCACGTTTCCAGCGGCGACGACACGACCTTCGCCTTCAGCCCCCCCGCGTTCTCGGCGAGGGCGACGATGATATCGTCGTAGGCCGGGAACACGTAGTCAATGGCGTTCGCTTCAAGGACCGCGTTCAGCGCGGGGAACCATTCGGGGTCGTGGATGCCCGGCACGACGAAGTGACGCGCGAACACGTAGGGCGCGTGGTTCGAGACGCCGGACCCGGCCGAGAACAGGCGCACCTCCTTGCACTCGCGAAGCGCCCGGTTGATCTCCAGCCCGATCTCCGTCCCGCCCGGGAACACCAGCACGCGGAAGGACGGGTTCACGCCCCACCTCCGGAATGTGCCTTGTGCCGAGAAAACCGCATGATATACAGAGTGTTCAACCTATGGTGAGGGCGCAGGGGGCGCGGGTGACGGGCCGGGGCCATCCAGCGGAGCAAGCGCCGCTTTCACGCGAGCGCGGACCGCTTCCCAATCCTGCTCGGAAAGGTGCCCCACGAAAGCCGGATGCGCGGACGGAGGCAGGGTGACCAGGAAACTGCGGAAGGCGGAAGGGACACGCAGGCCCGCTCCGGCCCAATCCTGAAGCACGTAATCGGTGGGGCCGAACGTGACAGCCGTTTGGCTGGTTATGAGGCCGACTATAACGTCGGGCCGTGCCGCATGGTACACGTCGGACGATACCACCACCGCGGGCCTGCGCTTGACGCCTGTCACACCGGGAAAATCCACAGTGATCACGTCCCCGGGACTAAACAAGCTCCTCGTCCTCCGGGTACTGCGTGGCGGCGTACTGTAAGGCAAAGGCGGTCAGGTCGCGCTGATCCTCCTCGGTCCAGGCATCGCCGCTGTCTACCACCGCGAAGTTAGACTGCGCCAGATCGTCCAGGATGAGCGCGGCCAGACGAAGCCGCTCGGTAGGCGGCAAGGCCCGTACTGTTTCCGCGAAAACCTCCGAAGCAGTCGTCGGCATTTGCATCCTCCCCCTTCATGATACACCATGAGCCAACGTGAAGCGAACGAGCACGCGGTACTGCTTAGCCGACGGCATGCCCATGTTTACCCGTCGCGCGCCACGGCGAAGAGGACCGTTTCTTCCTGGTGGATGGTGAAGTGGTCGAGGTAGAACCGGTATCCGAGTCCGAGACTGTGGAGGTAACTGGGAATCTGGTGGAAGTCTTCCAGCCGATGATACAGCGCGATCGCCAGTCTCGGCCGGTAGGCCCGCAGGGTCTCCCGCGCCCCCTTCAGGGCGCACAGCTCAAAGCCCTCGATGTCCATTTTGATGAAGTCGATCCTGCCGAGGCCGACGCGGCTCATGTAATCGTCGATCGAGGTGGTGGCGACCGTGTTCATGGTCGCGTCCGCAGCGGAATCCTTGAGCGCGGTTCCCGGGCCGTTCGGTTGATAGGCGAGCGTTTCGCCGGCGGACTCGCTCAGCGCCTGAGGAGCGACGCGGATCGTGCCCGAACACGCAGGGTTGAGCGCCAGGTTCCGCTCCAGGACTTCCAGGTTGTCCGGCACGAACTCGAAGACGTGTACGCTGCCGGCAGGGCCGGCGCGGTCGGCGAAGTACAGGGCGGTGTCGCCCCAGCAGCCGCCCGCGTCTATCACGACATCCCCCGGCTGCACCCGCACGGTGACGCTGCCGGAACGGTACGCGTACTGCTCCAGCAAAAACGTGTTGAGTACGTTGAGCGGGTGTGCGTGCAGGCGGATCGGCCCGCTCGCGCCGGGCACGCGATACTGGTTCAGGTGCCAACCCGCTTCGGTGGGCAGCGTCCGCGCTTGCTCTACAAACCCGCCGAGAGAGCGGTACTTCTCCCAGTACATCGGGTTGTTTACCGGCAGGGAGACGTGTTTCCACCCGAGCACGCGCAGACGGAGCAGGTCTACGAAGAGTTCCCGGGAGGGTTCATCGGCCAGCAGTTCCCACGCGGCCTCCAGCTCCTGCATCTGACCGGTGATGGCGGCCAGAGCGTTTGCGGCCGAGGTGGTGTCGAAGCGTTTCCGGTAATAGCCGCGACGCCCGGCCGCCTCGATAGCCTGCCGGGTTATCCGCCGGCGGGAACCGGAGGGGGTGGCGTTCCCGAAACGAAGCGGGTCGTCGCTGTCGGGCTGGTACGCAAAACATGCTTCGAGCAACCCGTGGAAGAAGCGCTGGGCGAAGCTTCCGGTTGGCAACTACCGGCCCTTTCTTCCGGTGCCGGCGGCCGTCGTCGCCCGTTCCATCCGGTGCGCGGTCTCCGGCCCGGGTCCCTGTTCGACCAGTTCGGTACTCCAGATGAGGTTCGGGCGGATGAGTCCGGGCCAATCACCGTCCCATTCGCCGCGCAGGTCAGGCGCATCTTGCACCTGGAACTTGAGGATGCTCGGCTCGTCGTGAATGACCATGACCGCGGCCGCACTCTCGACCACCAGCAACTGGACCCGGTAGAGGCCATCATTTAACAGGTCACCGGGGATGTGGCAGACGCTATGGAAGAGCCCGACGGGGAGCGGCCGGCCGTGCCAGCGCGGCTCCTGACCCGGGTACGTGGCGAAGACCAGGGTGTCGCTCTCATCGAAGAGTTGCAGGCTGAGGTTGAGCCGCGCGCCGGGCTTGTGGTTCCAGTATGAAAATTCCAGTGCGATCGGGGTCCGGACGGTGAGCGGGTCGCCGGGCCGGCCGGCTTCCGGCCGGCCACAGGCGCGGTGCAGGCGCACGGTCTCGTTCCCCGGAGCAGTCGCGGGGTCGGGCCAGACCTGCTCCATCACCATCCGACTGCGCTCCGCCTCTTCGGCGCGGCGTCGCTCTGATTCCTCGCGCTCACGCTCTTCAGCCGCGCGCTGCTGCAGGGCCTCTTCTTCCTGGCGCCGGCGCTCCGCCTCTTCTTCCTGGCGCCGCCGCTCCGCCCATTCCTCGGGGTGGTGGCGCTTGAACTCCTCGTCTTCGCGCTCGACGACCAGCGTCATGTAGCGGTCGATGGCCTCCTGCGTGGGGCCGTCATGGAGGATGCGGCCGTGGTCGAGCCAGACGCAGCGCTCGCACAGTTCGGCGACCTCGGCCATGGCGTGCGAGACGAACAGGATGGTGCCGCCGTTGTGGACGAACTCCTTCATCCGGGCCATGCACTTGCGCCGGAACTGGGTGTCGCCGACGGCCAGCACCTCGTCCACGATCAGGATGTCGGGGTCGATGTGCGCGGCGATGGCGAACCCGAGCCGCATGTACATGCCGGAGGAGTAGCGCTTGACGGGGGTGTCGATGAACTGCTCCAGGCCGGCGAAATCCACGATGGCGTCGAACTTGCGGGCGATCTCGCGCCGGGACAGCCCCAGGATCGAGCCGTTCAGGAACACGTTCTCGCGGCCGCTCAGGTCCATGTGGAAGCCCGCGCCGACTTCGATCAGCGCCCCGATGCGGCCCCGGGTGCGGATCGCGCCCGAAGTCGGCTTCATCATGCCGGTCAGGATCTTGAGCATCGTGGACTTGCCGGACCCGTTGTGCCCGACGATGCCCATCGCGTTGCCCGGCTCGACGGCGAACGAGATGTCCTGGAGCGCCCAGAACTCCCGCGACGGATCCGGGCTCTTCTTGCGAACGCGGCCGACGAGGGCTTCCCGCAGGTCGGAGGGGCGGTCCGCGCTCAGGCGGAACCGCTTGGAAAGGTTCTCGACTTCGATGATGGGGTTCATTCCGCTACTTCGTCAGGCCCTTTTTCGCCAGTTCCGCGGCGGCGGCCTCGACCCGGTCCTCGGCGCTCTGGGTCCGCATCCAGGCCGTGAGCTCCCGCATCCCGTCCTCGAAGCGCACCCGGGGCGTGTAGCCGAGCGCGCCCTTGATCCGGGAGATGTCGGCGAAGCAGTGGCGGATGTCGCCGGAGCGGAACTTGCCCGGGATCTCGGGCCGGATCTCGGGCACGCCCAGGCCGTCGGCCAGGATGCGCGCCACGTCCAGCAGGTTCAGCGAGCGGCCCGTGCCGACGTTGAAGACCTGCCCGGCGATGGCCCCGGGGTCGGCGTCGAGCGCGAGCAGGTTCGCCTGCACGATGTCGGAGACGTGCACGAAGTCGCGGGACTGGAGGCCGTCCTCGAAGACCAGCGGCGGCTTCCGGTTCAGCAGGCGCGAGCCGAAGATGGCGGCGACGCCGGTGTAGGGGTTGGAGAGCGCCTGGCGGGTGCCGTAAACGTTGAAGTAGCGGAAGGCGACCGTCGGGATCTTGTAGGCGTTCCCGACCACGAGGCAGTACTCCTCCTGGTCCTTCTTGGACAGGGCGTAGACGGAGGTGGAGATCAGCGGCTTCTCTTCGTCGGTGGGGGCGGGGGCGGCGAGCTCGCCGTGCGGGCCGCGCATCTCCCAGTCGTGCTGTTCGAGCTGCGCGTCGGGCCGCAGGCGCGGCGCGAACGGCGTGCCGTCGGGCAGCACGTAGCGCCCCTCGCCGTAGATGCTCATGGACGAGGCGACGATCAGGCGCTCGATGGGGAACCGGTCGCGCTGGTTGGCGAGCACGTCGAGCAGGACGGCGGTCGCCTGGGTGTTCAGGCCGACGTACTTCTCGATCTCGTACATGCTCTGCCCGACGCCCACGGCCGCGGCCTCGTGGTATACCACGTCGATGCCGTCCAGCGCCCGCTCCAGCAGCGCCCGGTCCGCCACGTCGCCGACCATCAGTTCGGCGCCGGTGTGCAGGTATTCCGGCCGGAAGCCCGGCGTGCCGGAATCCGGGCCGTGCACCTGCGCTTCCAGTTTGTCCAGGATGCGGACCGAATGGCCCCGCTCGATCAGCGCGTCCACCAGATGCGAGCCGATGAACCCGGCCCCGCCTGTCACAAGAATCCGCTTCGCCAATGCCACAGTCCTCATTTCCGATCCGGTCTGTCCCGCCGCCGCCGCCGCCCCATACCGGTCTACAGGCGGAAGAACGACTTGAGCATGTTGAACAGCCCCATGCCTTCCCAGATGTAGCCCGTGGAAACGCGCGAGGCTTTGGGCACGTACACGATGTCCTTGGGCAGGATCTCCGGGTTGTAGCGGGCTTCCTGGGTCTGCAGGTACTTCCCGAAGTCCACCGTTATCTTTTCGGTTTTTCCGTTCACTTCGCGCAGGATGCCGATCTGGCCGATCTTTGCCTGCCCGGTCGTGCCGCCGCCCGCGGCGATGACGTCCACGAGGTAGGTCTTGCGGTCCTCCGGCATCATCTGCTTGCGCGACCCGTTGGCCTCGCCGAAGATGTACACGTAGCGCTCGGAGGGGGGGATGTAGAGCAGGTCCTGGTCGCGCAGCGGGATCTCTTCGCTCTGGTGCTGCATCAGGCGCACCAGATCCACGGGGATGACCTCCTCCGGGGAGTTCACGTCCTCGGGGTCCCGTTTGCGGATGATGCGCGCCTCGCGCAGCGAGCCGTCCGCCCCGGCGACCGAGTACTGGAGGACGGTCAGCGCGCGGCGCAGGCCGTAGGTGCGGTATACCTCGTGCTGCCCCTTCGGCCCCTGCCCGGCGATCAGCAGGCGCAGCGTGCGGGCCGTATCGACCGTCACCGTGTCGCCCTCCAGCAGGGCGAGGTTTTCGGGCGAGCCCGGCACGTTCAGCGCCGCGTCCAGATCGACCCGGATCGGCGACTTCGGGCGCCGGCCGTTGGTGACCAGCACGGTGACCCGGTCCACGGGGACCGATGGCATGCCGGCGTACGTCACCAGCTCCGACAGCCGCCAGTTGGGCTGAAGGTTGTAGTTGCCGGACTTGATGGCGTTGCCGCGCACGTAGATGTGGCGCATCCGCTGGGTGGCCACCGACACCGTGACCTGGCCGGGCTTCAGGCGGAACTGGTGGCTCCACCCCGAAGCCAGCTCGCGGCCCAGCTCGGCGCACGTCTTGCCGGGCGCGTAGACCGGCGCCTTCAGGCGGTTCAAACGGAGCATGCCGTCCACGGGGATCAGCCACGTCCCGCCCACGTCGCCGTGCCGCGAAACCGTGATGTTGACCGTGTCGCCGATGTCGAGCCGGTAGTCGGCCGGCACCGACGCGATGGCGTCCGGCACTTCGCCCGATGCGGCGGGCGGCGGCGGCTGCGGCGCTTCCGGCGCCTGCACTTGCGCCTGCGCCCGTGCCGCGGGCGCGGGAAGCGCCGCAGCCAGCAAGCCCAGGGCCGCCGCCAGGGCCGCCGGGTGGTGTCGTCGGTACGTCGTCATGCCGCCGCCTCCTTGGAGATCTCGTCGCGCGCCGCCGCCGCCGCCGCGTCGGGCGCCGCCGCCTCGCCCACCACCACGCCCAGTATCGTCGGCTGCCGGCCGTTCGTCAACAGGCGCCGCGCGCGGGCCACGCTCTGGGACGGCAGCACGTCCGGCGGGGTGACCAGGACGACGCCGTCGGACGCCTTCTGCAGCGGCGCGAGGACGGGCACGCTGAACACGGACGGCCCGCTGACGAGCACCAGGTCCGTGTCGGCGCGCAGGTCCCGGAACACCCGGCGCAGCCCCTGCTCGGTCGTGGGGGTCGCGTCGGCGGGCGAGCCGGCGGCCAGGAAGCGCAGGCCGCCGTCCACGCCGACGTGCAGGCTGTCGCCGACCTGGACCCGACCCGCGAGCACGTCGGCCAGGCCGGGAGCGTCGGGGGCGCCGAACACGCGGTTCAGGCGCGGCCGCGCGCGGTCGGCGTCCACCAGCGTCACGCGCAGGCCGTCGCGCACCAGGGTCGCGGCGAGCTGCGCGGCCAGGGCGGCCCCGCCCTCGTCCGTGCGGGTCGGGACGATGAGAACGACAGGAGCGGGCGCCTTGGGGTCGTGCCGCAGGTGCGCCAGCGCGTAACCGACTTCGCGCACGTCGTCCTCGTGCCGCGACGAAGCGCCGCGCACGGGCACGGGAAGACCGGCCTCGCCGGGCGGGGGCAGCGCCATCGGCAGCGACCCGAGCAGGGGCACGCCGGCCACCCGCGGCATCCCCACCCTGTCGTCGTCGCCGGAGGCAAGGTACTCGGCCAACAGCGCCATGGCGATCGCCAGGAAGCCGCCCAGGAACACCGCCATCAGGCCGTTCAGCAGGGGCTTGGGGCTGACGGGGACCTTCGGCACCATCGCCTGATCCAGGACGCGCGCCGTGGGCTTTTCGGTGAAGCGGCGCAGGTCCACCTCGGTGATGCCCTGGCGCAGCTGCTCGTACTTGCCCACGGCGCTGTTCTGGCGGCGCAGCAGGTCTTCGTAGCGCGTGCGCCGGTCGGCCAGCACCTTCTGCTCCGCCCTGAGCCGGGCCAGGAGGGATTCGTTGGCCCGGATGTGGGCCTGCGTGGTCTCGATCGTCACCTCCGCGTTGATGATGCCGCTGATGGTGTTGGAGTAGTCGTGGTTGCGCGCCTCGTTCTTGGAGCCGACGGAGTATTCGCTTTCGAGGGCGCGGGTGATCGACGCGTTCACGGCCGCGATGTCCGCGTCGAGCTTTTGCACTTCGTCGGATTCGGGCGTGTAATCCAGCAGCAGCTCTTTGCGCCGCCGGTTCAGGTCGTAGAGCTGGGCGCGGTAGTTGTCGATGACCGGGTTCTTGACCTGCGTGTAGCCCGTGATGATGGTCGGGGCCAGCGTCTTGAGCTGTGCGGCCAGCTTTTCGCGCCGCCGCTGCTCGGCTTTGAGCGCGGTGCGCGAGCTGTCCAGCGCGACCTGGGTCTCCTCGGTCTGTGCGGCGCGGCGGTTGTAGAGCGCCCCGGGGTCGGAGGTGCCCGCCTGCTTCATGAAGGTGTTCAGCGCCAACACCGCGGCCTTCTTGTCCGCCTCCGCCCTCACCAGCCCTTTGCGCAGTTGCAGCGTCGCCTCGTCGGCGGCGCGCTGGCGCTCGAACCGGGTGTTCTCCTTGTAGATGCGGGCGAACAGGTTCGCCACGCGCGCGGCTTCCTCGCCCGTTTTCGCGCGCACGCCCAGGATGAGGACCCGGCCGCTGGGCCCCAGGTCCAGCGTCAGGCGGCTGGACAGCTCGTCCGGGTCGGTCTTCAGGCGGCCCTTGCGGATCACTTCCGACAGGATGCCCCGCGAGCGCAGCACCTCCATCTCGGTGCTCAGATCGAGCCCGCCGCCGCCGTTGAGGAGTTCCAGGATGTTCCCGGGGATGGCCCCCTGCCCGGGGTTGTCGATGAGCACGCGGGCGCGCGCCTCGTAAACGGGCTTCATCAGCGAGGTCAGGCCGATGGTCGCCGTGACGACCACCAGGAACGTGAGCGCGGCGATCTTGCCACGGCGTCGCAGGATAAGCGCCACGTCACGCCCGGTGACGGGCGGCGGCAACTGCTGTGCTTCGTCCAAAAGGGTCGGCTCCGTTCTCGCTGCCCGTGCGGCCGCGCCGGAGCGGCGGCTGGCCGGGACAATCACGTTCGGGCCAGTATATCACACGGGCGGGGTCATGTCAAGGAAAACACGTGCTTGTTGAACTACGTTGACAACTAGCGCTACTTGGTGACGCTATCGCGGCAGGTAGTAGGTGGCCGCCTGGAGGGGCGTTTCCCACACCTGGACGCGGTCGACGCGCCCCCGCTCGAAGGGGTGCCGGGCCAGGCCGTCGCCGATCACGCGGGCGATGTTCTCGGCGGACGGGCTCAGATCCCGGAACTCCGGCAGGTCGTTGAGGTTGTAGTGGTCGAAGCGGTCCAGGATGCCGCCGAGCGCCTTCTTGATCTCGCCGAAATCTTCCAGCATGCCCGCGTCGTCCAGGCGGTCGCCGGTCAGGAAGACGAGGATGCGGTAGTTGTGCCCGTGGAGGCGCTCGCACGGCCCCCGGAAGTTGCGCAGGTAGTGCGCCGCCGCGATCGTCTTTTCTACAACCAGCTCGAACATCTTGGGTGTTTTCCGGCGGCGCGGTCAGGCGTACGCGGTGAAACGGTTCTCGTCGTCCACCAGGGCGACCTTGGGCTCGACCGGCTCGTCGGCGAGCGCGAACGCGGCGACGATGACCTTGTGGCCGACCTCACAGCGCAGGGCGGCCGGCCCGTTCATGCAGATCACGCCGGTCCCGCGCGCGCCCGAGATCGTGTACGTCTCCAGGCGCTCGCCGTTGGTCACGTTCCACACGTGGACCAGTTCGCCGGGGACCATGTCCACCGCGTCCAGAAGATCCTGGTCGATGGTGATCGAGCCGATATAGTTCACGTTAGCCTCGGTGACCGTGGCCCGGTGGATCTTGGCTGACAGTACCTGCCGCAAACGCATGCGATTCTCCGCGTTCCAGTATAGCTTATGGGCAGGGAAACCGCAACCGCGCGCCGAACACACCCTGGTGTTCGGCTACTCGTGCCGAATTCTTCATCTCTGGTATTTCTAGAAAGCAGGCGAACTCATGCCAGACGAAACGGGCGGCAAGCAGGAAGAAAACGCGCCGGAGGCCAAAACGGAGGCCAAACCGGGTGGCGACGAAGGGAAGGCGGCCCAGAACGTCCTCCTGTCCTTCCTGATCTCGGAGGAACTCAAAGGCGCGCCGCCGCCGCCGTCCTCCAACAAGATGCTGGGCGTCGGCGCGGGCGTGGCCGTCGTCCTGACCCTCCTCTTCCTTACGGTCTGGTACGTGCGCGGCACGTCCGGCAACGCGGAAAAGTTCCGCCAGTGGAAGACCCCGTACGCGGCGGGGGAATCCCCGTGGCGGTCCGCTCCGCAGGGCCCGGCGGCGTCCCCCGTCAGCGTCACGCAGGCGGCGGGCGCCGCCGGGACCACGACCCCGGTGGACGTGCGCTCGGCCGTCTCGCCCCGCGTCGAGGCGCTGCGGGCGCAGGTGGTCTCCCCGCTGCGCCAACTCCTCAACGACCTGCGCAACTCGGACGCGCAGCGCTACTGGCAGGGCGCGCCGATGTCGGACGCGCAGGCGCTC
>CADCTO010000703.1 GCA_902805585.1 uncultured Armatimonadota bacterium
CACGATCCCGACGCAGCTCCAGCGCGGCGAGCGGCTGATCGACGTGCGGGTGCGGCTGAACAAGGAGTCGATCCGCAACACGGCGCAACTGGAACGCCTGCCGCTGTTCGTCGAGGGCGGGCGCCAGATCCGTTTGTCGGACGTCGCGACCATCGAGCAGGGCCAGACGCCGGGCGAGATCCAGCGCATCAACCAGCGCGACGTCTTCATCGCGGCGGGCAGTTTGAACGAGGGGGCGAGCCTGGGCGAGGCGCTGACCGAGACCGAGCGGATCCTGGCGTCCCTCGTCCTCCCGGAAGGGGTCACCGTGCTCCCGTCGACGGCGGCGCAGAGCAACCGGCAGCTCCAGGGCTCGCTCGTGCTGCTCGGGTCGCTGGCAGTCTTCCTGGTCTTCATCGTGATGGCCGTCCAGTACGACTCGCTGGTGGACCCGCTGGTCGTGTTGTTCACGGTGCCGCTGGCGCTGGCGGGCGGCGTGTTCGGCCTGTTCGTGACCGGCACGGCGCTGGGCGCGACGGTGCTGATCGGCGTCGTGCTGCTCGTCGGCATCATCGTCGGCAACGGCATCATCCTGGTCGAGCTGGCGAACCAGATCCGGGAACGCGAGCACATCGGCCGGCGCGAGGCGATGCTCAAAGCCGCGCCGCAGCGCCTGCGCCCGATCACGATGACGACCATCATCGCGGTGCTGGGACTGCTGCCGCTCGCGCTCGGCCTGGGCGAGGGCACGGAACTCCTGCAGCCGCTGGGCATCGTCGTCTTCGCCGGCCTGTCGGTGGGCACGGTGCTGACGCTGTTCATCGTCCCCTGTTTCTATATCGTGCTCCACGATGTGTTCCGCTGGAACCTGCTCGGAAAGAAGGTGGGCGAACCGACGTCTGGCGCTCCCGCGGCCGAGGAGAAGACGCGGTTGGCGGCGTAACAACGCCCGGGGGCTCGACAACGTGGGCGCACCATCCGGCACTCCGATTCCCGCCGGCGAGCGACATCGCACCCTGTGCGATGTCGCAGCGCTCGTCTACGACTACGACGGGGCTAGTGTGGAGACCGTGGTGCTGCGCGTGGGCAGCGTCTTCCAGCCGTGGGAGCCGCTCGACCACTGGCGCGGGGCCCGGGTCCCCATCACCCTCGGCGACGGGGCCACGGGGTTTGACTGGGGCGTGCGTTCCTTCAAGGGGCACTTCCTCACGTGGGACGACTTCTTCCTGCGATGCCGGAGGAGCGAACCGGATTCCAAAGACACCGACAACGAGCTCGACCGTCAGGTCCAGGAGGAG
Source organism: uncultured Armatimonadota bacterium (assembly GCA_902805585.1). GTDB lineage: Bacteria > Armatimonadota > Armatimonadia > Armatimonadales > Armatimonadaceae > CADCTO01. The sequence continues at coordinate 1,278 of CADCTO010000703.1, forward strand.
CCCCGGGAGGAACAGCCCGCACTCGGGGTCGTGGCAACACGGTGCTGGAAAACACCTGATGGGCATTACCTGCTGCAAGGGGCGGAGAAATCCTGGCCGATCAGTTCCCCTTCCAGCGTGCGTCTTCCCCACGGCGACATCATCGACCATGCGGTGCCGTATCACGTCATCACGCCTGCGGGGCAGTTGACTGTCACCTACCCCACTCCACGGGTGTTCAGCCTGGAGGACACGCTCTACATCTATGACCTGTACGTGGTGACCGATGGGCAGCTACGCCAATATATGTGGCAACAGCAATGGGGATGCGACGAGGAGATCAAAGCACAGGGCGCCGTCCTGACGGGTCTGGTCGAGCAAGACGTGAGCGGGCTGCCATTCGATCCAGCGCACCTTCGTACACGATAGGCCGCCGAAGGAGAAAGCGAGACGCATGAAACCCCATTTGCTGGCGGTTGTATTCGGAGTGGTGACACTCACCGCAGGCGGGATAACCATCGCACAGGAGCGTGCCTCCGCGAACGCCCCCGCCAAAACCAACACGGCACCCGAAGGCTGGAAACTGGTCTGGGCGGACGAGTTCAACAAAGACGGGCGGCCCGACGCGCAGAACTGGATCTACGAGAGCGGTTTCGTCCGCAACGAGGAACTGCAGTGGTACCAGCCCGACAACGCACGGTGCGAGAAGGGCCTGCTCGTCATCGAGGGGCGGCGGGAGCGCAAGCGGAACCCGAACTTTGTCGCCGGGAGCAGTGACTGGAGAACCAGCCGGGAGTTTGCCGACTACACGGCCTCAAGCCTCCAGACCCGGGGGCTCCATAGCTGGAAGTACGGTCGGTTCGAGATGCGGGGCCGCATCGACGCGCAGCCGGGACTCTGGCCGGCGTTCTGGACGCTCGGCGTGGACGGCGAATGGCCGAGCAACGGCGAGATCGACATCATGGAGTATTACCGGGGGGCGCTGCTGGCGAACGTGGCCTGGGGGACCGGGCGGCGCTGGGTGGCGAAGTGGGACTCCTCCCGCAAGCCGATCACCGAGTTCAACGACCCGGACTGGTCGAAGAAGTTCCACGTCTGGCGGATGGACTGGGACGAGAAACGCATCCGGCTCTATGTCGATGACGTGCTCCTGAACGAGACGGACCTTTCGCAGACCGTGAACGGGGACGCGGCCAAAAAGAACCCCTTCCATCAGCCCCACTACCTGCTGCTCAACCTGGCTATCGGCGGGATGAACGGCGGCGACCCGTCCGGGACCGCGTTCCCGACCCGGTTCGAGGTGGATTACGTGCGCGTCTACCAGAAGCCGGCGCCGGACGCCGTGCCTGGAGGAACGGCGTCAGGAACGGGCACGGCGCGGCCGCGCGGCTGACGGGAAAACTCGGGCGACGGTCTGAACTCTGGTAACCGCGACGCCTCCATTCGGCTCCGTACAGGGAAGAAGATCGGACGGCGGCGGATGACCGCCGGAGAGGGGAGCCGCATGCGGGCACTGGAAGGAAGGGTCGCGGTCGTAACGGGGGCGAGCCGGGGCATCGGCAAAGGGGTGGCGCTCGGGCTGGGCGAAGCGGGCGCCACGGTGTACGTGACGGGGCGCACCGTCGAGGAGGGCAAGGCGGCGATCCCCCTGCCTGGGACGATCGGCCAGACGGCGGACGAGGTGACGGGGATGGGCGGGCGTGGCATCGCCGTGCGCTGCGACCACCGCGACGACGCCGAAACGGAGGCGGTGTTCCGGCGGGTCCGCGAGGAGCATGGCCGGCTGGACATCCTCGTCAACAACGTGTGGGGCGGCTACGAGTTCTATAACGACGGCACGGCGTTCTGGGAAGAGAAGGGGTTCTGGACCATACCCGTCTCGCG
>CADCTO010000704.1 GCA_902805585.1 uncultured Armatimonadota bacterium
AGACCGTCGGCAGCATCACGTTCTCCAGGGCGGTCATGACCGGGATCAGGTTGAACGTCTGGAAGATGTAGCCGATGGTGTGGCAGCGGAGGAACGCCAGTTCCTGCGCGTCGAGCTGGGCCATGTCCACGTCGTTGATGAAGACCGACCCCTTGTTGGGTTTGTCCAGGCCCCCGATCATGTTGAAGAACGTGGACTTGCCCGATCCCGACGGACCCATGATCGAGATGTACTCGCCGCGCTTGATGTCGAGCGAGACGCCGTTCAGCGCCCGGGTCGTCTCCTGCCCCATCTGGAACTCTTTGATCAGGTCCTTGGCGCGCACCACGTACTCGGTGTGGGTCTGGACGGGCGCCTTGCCGTTGGCGACCGCGCCGCCGGTTATCGTCTCTTCGGCTACTGCCATTGATTAACTCCTTGAGTCGTCTAAACGTCCACGCGCAGGGCGGCGGCGGGCGGGATCTGTGCGGCGCGGATGGCCGGGATGTAGGTGGCGATCGCCGTCAGGAACGCCCCGATGGGCACGCAGATCAGCAGGGTCATGAGCACGTCGCCCATGGACAGCGCGCCCAGGGCCGTCGTGCCCGGCGGCGCGTTTTCCGGGACGCCGCCGATCAGCTTGATGAGCGTCATGAGGCCCGTGCCGACGATCCAGCCCAGCGTCGAGGCGATCACCCCCAGAAAGAACGCCTCGATCATGAAGAGCTTGACCACGAACTGGTTGAGCGCCCCCAGGCACTTCATCGTGCCGATCTCGCGGAACCGTTCCGTGACGCTCATCAGCATCGAGTTGGTGATGCCCACCGCGCACACCACCAGCGACAGCGTCACCAGCCAGTTCATGCGGTTGATCTCGTCCCGGGGCATGTTCGGGCCCGCGATGGCTTTGCTCGTCAGCACCGAGGCGAGGAACGCGATACCCAGGAAGATGCCGCCGGCGGTGATCATCGAGCGCCAGAAGCGTATCTTGATGCTCTTCATGGCGAACTCGACCGCCTTGCTCCAGGGCAGTTCGACCTGTTTTTGCGCGACCGGCATTGCACCGCCGGGGCGTGGCGCGACCTGCGTGGTCATGGTTACCTTCGTCTCCTCCTCGATTTCCTCGGCCCCGCAGCCACGGCGGGCGCCTCGTTCTTCCGCGCGCCGGTGCGCAGCGCCAGCAGGCGGCGTTCCGCCAGCATCCGCATATAGGCGGTCACGGACGCCTCGCCCTGCCGCCGGTTCAGGTGGTACTTGGCGCAGACCGCCTTGGTCAGCGCGTCCACCGTCAGATCGCCGTCACACATCTCCCACACGTCCGAGCCCATCTCGTCCAGCTCGATCTTCCGGTGCGACGGCATCCGGAACACCCGCGCCACGAAGTTCCCCCACCGGTCGGCGCGCCGGGGCACGCGCAGGAACACGACCCACGGCCCTTCCTCGTGCGCCAGGATGCGCTCCCACTCCACGAGCGGGTTGCGCACGGGGCGCGCCCCGAGCACCTCCGCCCGTGAAACCTTCGGCTTCCGGCCTTCGACGAACTGTCTGAGATACCCGATCACGTGCGGACGCGCTAGCCCCTATCTTCGTGGCAGCGCGTGCGCCCCACCATCGCTTCTACGGGATCCTCCTGGCGGCGGGTGCGGAACCCCTGGATCGAGAAGATCTTGTTCGTCTCCTCGCAGTGCCAGGCGACGGCGCCGAAGCGCGTGGCCGGGCGGCGGAGGTGCAGCGCTTCGCGGGCCGCGTGGAGCATCGGCACGCCGAGCGCCGGACCGCCGGAAAGCAGCAAGGCCGCATGCCCGTGCGCCTCGCCTTCGTCGACCACATACCGCGCTTCCCGCATCAACCCCTTCGTGTTCCCCCGCAGCCACTCGTCCAGGTAGTCGCCGTGCCGGGCGATGTTGGCGAGCGCCCACTGTTCGACCGAGAGCCGCGACGTGCCGCGCGCGAACTGGAGGCGCAAATAGACGTTCATGAGCTGCTGCCCGACCAGCTTGTAGTCGGAGGGCACTTCCGTCTGCAGATCGTACAGCGCCCAGACGCGCCATTCCGGGTCCTCCGGGTGGCACCGGAGCGTGCCGAGCACCCCGGCCGCGACGGCGCTCAACCCGTTCTTGCCCGAACGGTCGCCCAGCACCTGGGCGATCACGGTCCGCCGGCACGCGGTGCAGTGCCAGACGACCCCGACGGCCTTCCGGTCGCCCACCCAGGAAAAACCCGCCGCGCCGCGTTCGGGCCGCAGCACCGCCCGCGGCGCGTCCGTCTCTTTGGTCTCCAGCGTGATCCGCTTCTTCCGGGCGGTCTTCCGGAGCGCGCTGAAGTAGGAGTCGCGCCGGACGGTCACGTCGGGCGGCGTTTTCGCCTTCCTCGGCTCCGTCGCCCACTTGATCTCCAGCCCCTGCTCCCCGTTCCCGTCGTCCACGCGCAGGTAACCGCTCTCGTTGGCGCCCGAGAAGCCGGTCAGGTCCCAGGTATTGGGCACCCGGACGGTGAACCCCTGCCACCCGACGAGGCGGGGCAAGTCCGCGCCGCCCCTTTTCGGGGCGGCGGGAGCCGGGGCGGGAGCGGTTTTGACGAGCGTGGGCATGGGCTTAGAACGGAAGCGGCTGCACGGCCTTCGAGATCAGGGCGAGCGCGATGGCGGCCATCCCGATCAGGCCCGTGCCGCAGGCGAAGCCGGCCAGCAAGACCGGGGCGTAGTTGGTCCAGCGCTCCTCGCCGATGCGCCGGGCGAAGTAGTACCGGCCGAACAGCGCGCCGACGAGCATCGGGATGGTGTCGTGCGGCAGTCGCGTGGCGCCGTTGGCGATCCCGTAGAAGGCCAGCATCGGCGCCTTGGCGAGGAACATGACGCCGTACAGCGCCAGCGAGGCGACCGCGCCGCCGACGATGACCGGCGCCTTCAGGGCCTCCAGCACCCAGGTCGCGCCGCCGGGGCGGTTGATCTGCGTCCAGATGGCCTGGTTCTGCGCCTGGACCGGCCACATCTTCTGCGCGTACGGGTACTGCGGCGACGGGACCGGGGACGTGTTCCAGATGAACTGCCAGTACATGAAGCCGCCGATCAGCAGGATGGGCAGCATGAGCACTTCGGCCTTGAGGATCGACGTGAACTTCGTGCCGGTCAGTTCGACCTCGCGGAAGCGCTGCGCC
>CADCTO010000705.1 GCA_902805585.1 uncultured Armatimonadota bacterium
GCAGATCGAGCGCGGGGCCGTGCTATGCCCGCCCGGAACGCTCGGCGCGACCAACCTCTTCGACGCCCATGTGTCTGTCCTCGCGACCGCGCCGCGGCCCCTGCGTCATCGGGAGCGCGTGCGCCTCCACCTGGGCACCGGCGAGGTGCTCGCCCGCCTGCTCCTGCTGGAAGGCAGCGAGATCACGCCCGGCGCGTCCGAGATTCCCGCGCAGTTTCTATGCGAAACGGCCGCCGCGCCCGCACGCGGCGAGCGCTTCGTCGTCCGCACCTACTCGCCCCAGCGCGCCGTCGGCGGCGGACTGATGCTGGACGCGCGGCCCGCGCGCCGCTACCGCCGCGGCGACGCCGCCGCGCGCACGCTCTTCGAGGCGCGCGGCAACGAGGACCTTCCCGGGCGCGTCTACGCCGCCCTGGCCGCCCGACACGCCGACGCCCCGCCCGCGGAACTGGCCGCCTCGGTCGGCGAGGAAGCGGGCGCCGTCCAGGCGGCGCTCGAGGCGCTCGAAGATGCCGAAAAAGCCGTCCGGCTCCCGGACGGCCGCTGGGTGTCTGACGTCGCCGCCGGCCGGCTCCGCGACACCGCCCGACGCGCGCTCGCCGCCTACCACAAACAGAACCCCCTGCGCAAAGCCATGCCCGAAGGCGGCCTGCGCGACCCGCTCTCGAAAGCGGCCACCGTGCGCGACTTCGCGGGCCTGCTCGGCTGGCTGGAGAGCGAGGGCGTGCTGGCCCGGGAGGGCGCGACCGGCCTGCGCCTGCCCGAACACGAGGTGACCATGCCGCCGGGCTGGCAGAAGGCCGCCGACCACGTGGTTCGCGCCTGGCGCGAGGCCGGCCTGACGCCGCCGTTCCCCGACGACCTGCAGCGCGACTACCCGCGCGACGTGCCGATCCGCACGATCCTGAACATGCTGGCCGAAAACGGCGAAGTCGTGCGCGTGGCCGATGACCTGTACTTCCACGCCGAAACGATGGCCGGCGTGAAGCAGTCCATCCGGCAGCTCGCCGCCTCGCCGGAGGGCATTACGGTCGGCTCCGTCCGCGACGCCACCGGCTCGTCGCGCCGGTTCATCCTGCCCCTGCTGGAGTACCTGGACGCCCAGAATTTCACCCGCCGTCAGGGCGACGCACGCGTGCTGGTGGAATAGCGGCCCTCACCCCCTGCCCCTCTCCCCTTCCTCCGGCTGTCGCCGGGGGGAGAGGGGTGCCTGCCACCCCATCGACAGCGGGTCCACGGGAGGGGGCCCCGAAGGCGTCGCCCCGGGCGCAGCGGCAGTCGGGCTGCGCTGTAGGCACCCCTCTCCCCCCGGCGACAGCCGGGAGCAGGGGAGAGGGGCAGGGGGTGAGGGCTCTGGCGGGAGACGGGACCGGGGTGAGGGCGTGCATGGTACAATAAGGTCGCTATGCCGATCTACGAGTACAAGTGTAAGACGTGCGACACCCAGTTCGAGGCGCTGCGCCCGATGGCGCAGGCCGACTCCCCCACCCCGTGCCCCCAATGCGATGGCGAGGAGACCATGCGCCTGCTGTCCGTGTTCGCGGCGAGCGCGAAGGGGGCGGACGGTGGCGCCTGCGAGACCAGCATGGCCTGGGGCGGTCCGTGCTGCCGCACCATCGCGCCCGGCGGCGGGTGAGGGATCCCCCGCTGACGGCCCGTGTGGCCGTTTCCCCATTTAGTCCGCGTGCTTCCCGTGCGATATGGTTACCATGCCCAGCCCCGACAAACGCTACTACATCACCACGCCCATCTACTACGTCAACGGCGAGCCGCACATCGGCACCGCCACCACGACACTGCTCGCCGACGCCACCGCGCGCTACCGGCGCCTGCGCGGCCAGAACCCGTACTTCCTGACCGGCACAGACGAGCACGCCCAGAAGGTCGCCGACGCCGCGGCCAAAGCGAACCAGTCGCCGCAGGCGTTCGTGGACGACGTCTCGCAGCGCTTTGTCGAGACGTGGCGGTTCCTTGACTGCCGCTACGACAACTTCATCCGGACTTCCGAGCCGCGCCACAAGCGGGTCGTGCAGGAAATATTCCGGCGCCTGTCGGCCTCCGGCGACGTCTACCTCGGCGAGTACGAAGGCTGGTACTCTGTCTCCGACGAGACGTTCTACCGCGACTCCGACGTGGACGAGAACGGGGTCGTCAAAGAGAGCGGCGCCAAGGTGGAGCGCATCCGCGAGGACGTCCACTACTTCCGCCTGTCCGCCTACGGTGACCGGCTGCGGGAATACATCCTGGCCGACCCCACGTTCCTGCTGCCCGAGACGCGCCGCAACGAGGTGCTCGGCTTCATCGACCAGGGCCTGCGCGACGTCGCCATCACGCGCAAAAGCGCCGGCTGGGGCATCGAGGTGCCGGACGATCCGGGCAAGGTGATCTACGTCTGGTTCGACGCGCTGATCAACTACCTGACGGAGAGCGGATGGCCCGACGCCCCCGACTGGCGCAGCCTCTGGCCCGCCGACGTCCACCTGATGGGCAAGGAGATCTACACCCGGTTCCACGCCACGCTCTGGCCCGCGATGCTCATGGCGCTCGACCTGCCGCTGCCCCGGCACGTGGTCGGGCACGGCTGGTGGCTCATCGGCGGCGAGAAGGGCTCCAAGTCCAAGGGGAACATCCCGCTCGCGCAGAACGTGGTCGCGGCGCTCCAGGAGCGCTCGGGCGCCGCGCACGAGATCTGCGTGGACGCCCTGCGCTACTACCTGCTGCGCGACATCCAGTTTTCCGCCGACGCCGAGTTCTCGGAGGAGATCCTGGTCTCGCGCTACAACGCCGACCTGGCGAACGACCTGGGCAACGTGCTGAACCGCGTGCTGCGCGCCAAGTATTTCGAGCGCCGCATCCCGCAGCCCCGCGCGCACGACGAGGCGCTCGCCGCGCTGGCATCGGGCACGGTCGCCGCGTACGCGCAGGCGCTGGAGCGCTTCGACTGGGGCGCCGCGCTCCAGGCGACGTGGCAGTTCATCGGGGCGATCAACAAGTACCTGGACGACAAGGCCCCCTGGATACTGGCCAAGAACGGCGAGACCGACGCGCTGAACGACGTCGTCTACGCCTCGCTGGAAGCCACCCGCCTCGCGGCCGTGCTGGTTGCGCCCGCCATGCCGTCCGCCGCCGCC
>CADCTO010000706.1 GCA_902805585.1 uncultured Armatimonadota bacterium
TCAGCATCTCGGCGAAGCGCAGCGTCACCTTCGTGCCCGGCGCGCCCCGCACCTTCAGGCGTGCCCAGCCGACCATGTTCTGCCCCAGGTCGAACACCCAGGCGCCCGGCGCGGGCTGCGTCCGCCGCCGCGCTTTCAACTCCTCCGTCCGCCGCACCGGCGGCCCGACCTGCGCTTCACCGAGATCCGGGGCAACGTGGACACGCGCCTTGCCAAACTGGCGCGCGGCGACGCCGACGCGCTCGTCCTGGCCGTCGCCGGCCTGGAGCGGCTGGGCCGCGCGGACGTCATTACCGAACGGCTGCCCGTCGACGTCTGCCTGCCGCAGGTCGGTCAGGCGTGCGTCGCCGTGCAATGCCGCGCGGACGATGAGCCGACCATCGCCTTCGTCCGCGACGCCTGCGACCACCCGCCGACCCGGGAAGCCGTCACGACCGAGCGGGCTTTCCTTGCGCTGCTCGGCGGGGGCTGCACAGCCCCCGTCGCGGCGCACGCCCGGGCCGATGAGGACGTACTGACGCTCGCGGCGCTGGTCGCGCGGGCGGACGGTTCGCTCGTGCTCCGCGCGGAAGCGCGCAAGGCGCTCGGCACGCCGGAGCGACACGCGCGCGACGTGTACGACGATCTGATGCGGCAGGGTGCGGGAGCGCTGCTCGATCAGGAGCGCGTGGCGACCGTAGATCCGGGCCCTGTGTAGGCCCGATGCAGAAGACGATCCCGCTGCCCACGAGCGTCCGCGACATCCTCGGCGTCACGCATGTCGGCGGCAAGTACCACCTTTCGAGCAAAGACTTCCTGAACGAGGGCGCGGACACGCTCCTGGAACTGGGCACGCGGGTCATCAAGGTCTGGTTCACGCCGCGCCCGGGGAAGGAGTACCCGTTCAACGCGCGCTGGCCTGCCGTGGACAGTCTGGTCGGGCTCGCGCAGACGCCGTATTTCCGCGCGCTCTTCGCCAAGCCGTTCACGACCTTCCTCCTGGAAACGTACGCGCCCGGCCGCGATGACCACTATTTCCGCCGGGGCATGAGCGACAAAGACCGCGCGGAGGAGCGGGAGAAGCTGCGCGCCCTGACCCGCCACCTGCTCACCACATATAAGGGCAGCGGCAAAACCTTCATTTTGCAGCACTGGGAAGGCGACTGGGCGGTACGAGGCAACTACGACCCCGACAGCGAGCCGACGCCGACCGAGATCCGCGGCATGATCGACTGGCTGAACGCCCGGCAGGAGGGCGTCGAGCGGGCCCGGCAGGACGCCGGCACAGACGGGGTGCTGGTCGCGCACGCGCCCGAGGTCAACCTGGTGGTGAAGGCCATGGCGGGCAAGCGCACCGTGACCAACGACGTGCTGCCCCACACGCGCTGCGACCTGGTCTCCTACTCCGCCTACGACGTGCCCGTGGATGACCCGGCGAGGTTCCGCGAGGCGCTGGACTACCTCGCGCGCAAAGCGCCGCCCAGCCGGCTCTTCGGCGAAAAGAACGTGTATGTGGGCGAGTTCGGCGCGCCGGAAAATGTGGTGGGCGGGCCGGAACGGCAGCGGGCCGTCATCCGCTCCGCGACGGACACGGCGCTTGCATGGGGCGCCCGCTACGTCGTCTACTGGCAGTTGTATTGCAACGAGCCGCGCCGGGCTTTCGAAGGACGCCCCGTAAACGACGACCTGCGTGGCTTCTGGCTCGTCCGCTCGGACGGGTCGCGGGCGCCCGTTTGGCACGAACTCGCCCGCCGGTTCCGGGCCTTCCGTGCCACCAAGCAGGGAGGGGTACAATAGGCGCATGACGACGGATACCACCTTCGATTTCGTGGTGCTCGGGTCGGGGATCGCCGGGCTGACGTTCGCCCTCGACGTGGCGGACCTGGGCACGGTCGCCCTGGTCACCAAGAAGGACCGCACCGAAAGCAACACCAACTACGCCCAGGGCGGCATCGCGGGCGTCATGGCGCCGGACGACTCGTTCGACCTGCATGTCCAGGACACCCTCGTCGCCGGGGCCGGGCTGTGCCACCGCGAGGCGGTCGAAGTGCTGGTGCGGGAGGGGCCCGAGCGCATCCGGGACCTGATCGAGTTCGGCACCCGTTTCAACACCGAGCGCGGGCCGGACGGTCAGGAGCACCTCGCCCTGACGCGCGAGGGCGGGCATTCCCGGCGGCGGATCGCCTATAACGCCGACCTGACGGGCAAAGAGATCGAGCGGGCGCTGCTCGAGCAGGCCCGCGCCGCGACCAACATCACCGTCTTCGAGCACCACACCGGCATCGACCTGGCGAAGGGGCACGGGGACGAGGACGAGGTGTGCGGCGTGTACGTCCTGGACACGGCACAGGGGGACATCGCCACGTTTCGCGCACGGCGCGCCATCATGCTCGCCACCGGCGGCTGCGGGCACGTCTACCAGCACACCACGAACCCGGCCATCGCGACCGGCGACGGGATCGGGATGGCGTTCCGCGCCGGCGCCCGGGTCGCGAACATGGAGTTCATCCAGTTCCACCCGACCACGCTGTACCACCCCGCCGCCCGCTCGTTCCTGATCAGCGAGGCCGTGCGCGGCGAGGGCGGCATCCTGCGCGACAAGAGCGGGCGCGCCTTCATGGAAAACTATGACCCGCGCGGCAACCTCGCCCCCCGCGACATCGTGGCGCGGGCCATCGACGCCGAGATGAAGCGGCTGGGCGAACCCTGCATGTTCTTGGACGTGACCCACATTGCCGCCGACGAGCTCAAGCACCGCTTCCCGAACATCTACGCCCGCTGCCTGTCGTTCGGCATCGACCTGACGCGCGAGCCCATTCCGGTCGTGCCCGCCGCGCACTACTCCTGCGGCGGCGTGGTCACGGACCTGCACGGCCGGACGTCCTTGCGGCGCCTGTTCGCCTCGGGCGAGGTGGCGGGCGGCATGCACGGGTCCAACCGGCTGGGCGGCAACTCGCTGTCCGACCTGCTCGTGTTCGGCCGGCGGGCCGGCGCGGGCGCCGCGGAGTACGTCGACGGGCTCGCGGGCGTGCGCCCGGCCGTCGCGGTGGCCGACATCGCCGCCGCCGTGGACCGCGCGCTGCTGCCGTTCTCCAGCTCCACCGACGGCGGCGAGAACCCGTTCGTCG
>CADCTO010000707.1 GCA_902805585.1 uncultured Armatimonadota bacterium
CCTTCCCTCCGCGAAGCGGCTCGGCAGGGAAGGGGGCAGGGGGGATAGGTTCCGGGGGATAGGTTCAACCGTTGACGCACCGGCCTCCGTAGGCTACAATCAGCCCATGCCGACCGACATCGAGATCGCCCGCAGCGTCACGCCCCGCCCCATCGCCGACGTCGCCGCCGAACTGGACCTCCTGCCCGACGAGATCGAGTTCTACGGCAAACACAAAGCCAAGATCAGCCTCGACGCACTGGAGCGGCTGCGCGACCGGCCCGACGGCAAGCTGGTCCTGGTCACGGCCATCACCCCGACGCCCGCGGGCGAGGGCAAGACGACCGTCTCCATCGGGCTGGCGCAGGGGCTCAACCGCATCGGCGCCAAAACCGTGGCCGCGCTGCGCGAGCCGTCGCTGGGGCCCGTCTTCGGGCAGAAAGGCGGCGCGACGGGCGGCGGTCGGTCACAGATCCTGCCGATGGAGGACATCAACCTCCACTTCACCGGCGACCTGCACGCCATCACGTCCGCCAACAACCTGCTCGCCGCCCTCCTCGACAACCACCTCCAGTTCGGCAACGCCCTGAACATCGAGCCGCGGAGCGTGACCTGGAAGCGCTGCCTGGACATGAACGACCGCGCCCTGCGCCACCTCCTGACCGGCCTGGGCGGCAAGAGCGAGGGCGTGCCGCGCGAAACGGGGTTCGAGATCACGGCGGCGTCCGAGGTGATGGCCGTCCTGTGCCTGGCCGAAGGGATGGACGACCTCAAAACGCGCCTGGGCCGGATCGTGGTCGGGACGGACCGCGACAACGCGCCCGTCACGGCCGCACAACTCCAGGCGACCGGGGCGATGGGCGTGCTGCTCAAGGACGCCATCAAGCCCAACCTCGCGCAGACCCTGGAGGGCACGCCGGTCGTCGTGCACGGCGGCCCGTTCGCCAACATCGCCCACGGCTGCAACTCGGTGCTGGCGACGCGCCTCGCCCTGAAACTGGGAGACCTCTGCGTGACCGAAGCCGGCTTCGGCGCGGACCTGGGGGCCGAGAAGTTCTGCGACATCAAGATGCGCTCGGCGGGTCTGGCGCCGGACGCCGCCGTCCTGGTGGCGACGCTGCGCGCCCTGAAAATGCACGGCGGCGTTGCCCTGGAAGACCTGCGCAAGGAGAACGTCGCGGCGGTCGAGTCCGGCTTCGCCAACCTGCAGGCCCACGCCGAAAACCTCCACAAGTTCGGCATCCCGGTCGTCGTCGCCATCAACCGGTTCGCGAGCGACACCGAGGCGGAGATCGACGCGCTGCGCCACCTCTGCGCCGGGCAGAACCTGCCGGTCGCGCTGGCCGACGTCTGGGGCGCGGGCGGGGCGGGCACGGAAGACCTGGCGCACCTGGTCCGGCGTTCGCTGGAAACGGCCGGCACGTTCCACCCGCTGTACCCGGACGCCATGAGCCTGCGCGAGAAGATCGAGACGGTCGCCCGGCAGGTCTACCGCGCCGGGCTCGTGGAGTTCCTGCCCGCCGCCCGGACGCGCCTGTCCTGGCTGCGCAAGCACGGGTTCGGTCGGCTGCCGGTCTGCATCGCCAAGACGCAATACTCCTTCTCCGACAACCCCGACCGGCGCGGCGCCCCGCAGGGCCACACCCTGACCATCCGCGACGTCAAACTGTCCGCGGGCGCCGGCTTCGTGGTCGCCTACGCGGGCACGCTGCTGACGATGCCCGGCCTGCCCCGCCGCCCCGCCGCCGAAAACATTGATATCGGGTCGGACGGTGTGATCGAGGGGCTGTTCTGACCTATCCCCCCTGCACCTATCCCCCCTGCCCCCTTCCCTGACAAGCCCTTCGGGAGGGAAGGGGGAGCCGATAACCGCGAACGCACGATGCTGCGCACGGGGAGCGGAGGAGACGGGTGGCCCGGCGGGGCAGTGCGAGCCACGGCGGGGCAGGAAGAGCCCCCGTGGAACTCGCCTTGCCTTGGCCGCTGGCTCCCCCTTCCCTCCCGAAGGGCTTGTCAGGGAAGGGGGAAGGGGGGATAGGTTATAATAGAGCCATGAAGCGCATCGTGGTCAAGGTCGGGACGTCGACGCTCACGGGGGGCGGCGACGGGCCGGACCGCGTTTTTATCAACAGCCTCGCCGCGCAGGTCGCCGCGCAGCGGCTGCTGGGACGGCAGGTCGTGCTCGTCACGTCGGGGGCGATCCGGGCCGGGATGGGCGGGCTCCGACTGCCGGAAAAGCCGCGCACCATCCCGCAGAAGCAGGCCGCGGCCGCGGTAGGCCAGGGGGTCCTCATGGGCCTTTACAGCGACATCTTCGCCAACTACGCCGTCCCCGTGGGCCAGGTGCTGCTGACGCGGGACGACCTGCGGGAGCGCGCCCGCTACATCAACGCCCGCAACACGTTCGAGGCGCTCCTGGCCTACGGGGCGCTGCCCATCGTCAACGAGAACGACACCGTCGCGACCGACGAGATCCGGGTCGGGGACAACGACACGCTGGCCGCCCTGGTCACTTCGCTCCTCGACGCGGACGCGCTGCTGCTGCTGTCGGATGTCGCCGGGCTGTACGACAAGAACCCGAACCTTTATGCCGACGCCCGCCTGATCGAACGGGTCGAGACGCTGGACGCTTCGGTCCTTGCGATGGCCGGCCCCGCCGGCACCGCGACCGGCACCGGCGGGATGCGCACCAAGCTTTCGGCCGCCCGGATCGCCGTGGGTTCCGGGGCCGCGATGTGGATCGCCGACGGCCGGCGCCCCAACGTCATCGCCGAGTGCCTGAGCCCGTCGCCCGGCCCCGGCACCTATTTTGCGCCCGCCGCGGTGCGGCCCGCCGCCCGCAAACGCTGGATCGCCTGGGCGGACGAGCCGCGCGGCACGGTCGTGGTCAACGCCTGCGCCCGGCGCGCCCTGGAAGAAGAAGGGCGCTCGCTCCTGCCGGTCGGTATCGTCGGCGTGGACGGCGACTTCAGGCCGGGCGACCTCATCGCCGTGGCCGACGAGAGCGGTACGGCGTTCGCACGCGGTTTCGCCCGCTACGCCGCCCGCGACGTGGCGCGCCTCGCTGGCCGGCCGACGAAGGAGATACCCCAACTGCTTGCGCTGCCCTCCGGTTCGACCCCCCACCCCGAAGTCATCCACCGCGACCAGATGGTGCTGTGCGAGGGATGATATATCCCGTTGCACCCATCCCCCTTCCCTGCTTCGTTCGCTGCGCTCACAGGGAAGGGGGATGGGTTCGGGGGCAGGTATATGGCCGGCCGCCGTTTGACGGCATTTCTCGGTTTTGGGTATAATCAGTCATGCCCAGGGTAGACTCACAGCGGCGCGAACCGCCGGGCCTCAGTTCCGCCTCGAAAGTTCCGATACCCACGCTGGAGCGACTCACCACCTACCTCCGCTGCCTGATCGATCTGGGCGCCAGCGGCGTGGAAACCGTCTCCTCCGCCGAGATCGAGCACCACACCGGTATCAACGCCGCGCAGTTCCGCAAGGACCTTTCGTACTTCGGCGAGTTCGGCAAGCCGGGGGTCGGCTACAACGTCGCCGAACTCGAAGGGCGCATCGCCCGCATCCTCCAGATCCACCGCGTCCAGCCGATCCTGCTCGTCGGCGCGGGGAACCTGGGGTCGGCCCTGCTCGGTTACCCCGGCCTGAAAGAGCACAAGTTCCACATCGTCGCCGCCTTCGATAACGACCCGCACAAGATCGGCAAAAAGACGTGGGACATCGACGTCTTCGACCTGCGGCGCATCGGGGAGGTCAACGAGGTACTGGGGGCGCGGATCGCCATTCTGGCGGTTCCCGCGGGGGCCGCGCAGGCGGTCACGGAACAACTCGTCGAGGCGGGCGTGCGGGCCATCCTGAACTTCGCCCCGATCATCCTTCGGGTCCCCCGCCACGTGGCCGTGCGCAACGTCTCGTTCCTCCAGGAGCTGGCCGTGCTGTCGTACCACCTGACCTCGGACCCCCTGGCCGCCGACAAGTAAAGCGCTCCCGTGGCAGCCCTGTCGCCCCTGCTCGCCGCCCTGCGCCGCCTGCTGCCGCTGCTCGCGGTGATTTTCGTGGCGACCAGCGCCATGCTCGTCGGCTTCCTCCTCGGCCGCCGTCCCGCCCGGCCGCCGGCGCAACGGCTGGACGTCACCGTCGTCAACGTCGGCAACGGCGAAGCGGCCTGGCTGCGCACTCCGACGGGCAAGTTCATCCTGATCGGCGCCGGTCCGCCCGGCGCCGGGCGCCGCGTCGTGGATTCCCTGCGGGCGGCGGGGGCGCGCCGCATCGACCTGCTGATCCTTCCCTACCCCTACGTGGACGCGATCGGCGGAGTCCCCGAGGTGCTGCGGGCCTTCCCGGTGCGCGGCGTGTTCGATCCCGGCTACCCCTCCTCTCCACAACACCTTCCGACGCAGGAGGAAGTCCGCGGGCTGCTCGCGGCCGCTCAGGTGCCGATCCAGGTGCCGCGGGCGGGGCAGGACTTCCGGATCGGGGACGTGCGGCTCGACCTGCTCGCGCCGGCCCAGCCGCTGCTCGACGACAAACCCCGGGAGGCGAACAACTCCATCGTGCTGCGCGTGACGTTCGGTCAGACCGCGTTCCTGTTTGCCGGGGGGCTGGAGCGGGACGGCGAGAACGCGCTGCTGGCGCGCGCGCCGGAACTACAGGCGGACTGGCTGCGGGTGTCGCGCTTCGGCACCCGCGGGGCGACCTCGGCGGAGCTGCTGCGGCTCGTGCGCCCGTCCGTGGCCGTGATCAGCGTCGGCAAAGGCAACGCGGGCGGCTACCCGCACCGCGAGACCCTGGAGTGCCTCGCCGCCGCGGGCGCCCGCGTCTACCGCACGGACCAGCAGGACGCCGATCTCTCCTTCTGGAGCGACGGCCAGCGGATCGTCGCCCCGGAAGAGCCGCGTTAATCCAACCCGATCTGGACGCGGCGCAGCACTTCGTCGGCGGTCGTCATGCCCGCGCGCACCTTGGCGAGGGCGTCGTCGCGGATTGAGGTCATGCCGGCTTCCTGGGCGGCGGCGCGCAGCTTGGAGCCGGGCGCCTGGCCCATGACCAGGCGGGAAAACTCCTCGTTGCAGACCATGATTTCGTGGACGCCGATGCGGCCTCTGTACCCCTTGCCGTCACAAGCCTCGCAGCCCGCCGCGTGCCACACCTGCTCGTCGGCGCTCAATTCCAGCAGCGCGACTTCCTGGGCGGTGGGCGCCCCCTGTACCCGGCAGTGGGGGCACAGGCGGCGCACGAGGCGCTGCGCGACGATGCCGATCAGGCCGGAGGCGATCAGGAACGGGGGCACGCCCATGTCCAGCAGGCGCGTCACCGACGTGGGGGCGTCGTTGGCGTGCAGGGTGGACAAAACCAGGTGCCCCGTCATGCCGGCCCGGACGGCGGTCTCGGCCGTCTCGTTGTCGCGGATCTCGCCCACGAGCACCACGTCCGGGTCCTGGCGCAGGATCGCCCGCAGCTGCCGCGCGAACGTCAGTCCCGTCCGCTCGTTGACGGCCGACTGGTTGATCTCGTCCAGGTCGTACTCGATCGGGTCCTCGCAGGTGATGATGTTGTTCGTCTCGTCCTTGATGGCGTTCACCGCCGAGTACAGCGTCGTCGTCTTTCCGTTCCCGGTCGGCCCGGTCACGAGGATGATGCCGAACGGGCGGCGGATGAGGGCCTCGAAGCGTGCGCGGTTCTCCGCCGACAGGTCCAGGTCGTCCAGCGGGCGGATCGAGGCGCCCTTGTCGAGGACGCGCATGACGACGCGCTCGCCGTAGTGGATCGGCAGGGTCGAAACACGCAGGTCCAGCGACCGGCCCTCTATGGTGAGCGGGATGCGGCCGTCCTGCGGCAGCCGTTTCTCCGAGATGTCCAGTTCGGACATGATCTTGAGCCGCGACACGCAAGCCGCCTGGAGCGATTTTGGCAGGACGCGCACCTTGCGCAACACGCCGTCAACGCGGTGCCGTACCTCGACGTGGCCCTTGCGCGGCTCCAGGTGGATGTCGGAGGCGCGCGCACGGACGGCCTCGGTCAGGAGCAGGTTGACCATCTTGATGACCGGCGCCTGCTCGGAGGCGTCCATCAGAGCCTGGACGCCTCCGACCTCCACTTCCTCCGACTCGATGGCGATGTCGTCGAGGACCGAATCGAGCGTCTCCCCGTTCCCCAAGGCAGCCAGAACCCCATAGCACGACTCGATGGCTTTTTCCAGAGCGCTCCGGTCGGCCAGCATGGGTTCGGGTCGCAGGCGGGTCAGGCGCTGGATCAGGTCGAGCGGCTCCAGATCGACGGGGTTGGCCATGGCGATCCGCAGGCGGCCATCCGCGATGCTGACCGGCATGAGCAGGTAGTTGCTCGCGATGTGGACGGGCACCGCCGAGATCACATCCGGGTCGATGGCGACGTTGGCGATGTCGCAGAACGGCACGTCCAGCTGTGCGGCACGCGCCTCGCAGATGTCCAGGTCGTTGATCAGCCCCCGCGACAGCAGTATCTCTCCCAGGCGCTTCTGCGTGCGGTTCTGCTCGTCCAGCGCCGTGCGGAGCTGAGCCTCGGAAATCCTGCCGTTGCGGACCCAGATCTCGCCGAACCGGGAGCGACTCATTAAGCTGTTTACCACTGCCAGCAATCCCCCATCAAAAGCGTCGGAGCCATCGCCTGTATTGTCGGCCGATTCCGCCAAAAGTTACAGGTCGGGTACAATGTGAGGGATGAGGTGCGAGGGATGAGGGATGAGAAGGGTTAAGACCTCTTCATTTGTCTCATCCCTCGTCCCTCGCACCTCATCCCTTCCCGATGCACACCCAGAACCAGATCGACATCCGCGGGGACAAACGGCGCATTTTCGAGTTGGGCGCCGGCATCGCCGAGTGGCCGCGCTTGCTCCCGCATTACCGCTGGGTCCGGGTCTCGCACGACGACGGGCGCGTCAAGCACGCCGAGATGGCCGCGCGCCGGGGCCGGTTCCCGGTCAAGTGGCGCACAGTCCAGGTCGTCCTGCCGGACGAAGACCGGCTGCTGTTTTTCCATACCGGGGGCGTCACGCGCGGCATGTACGTCGAGTGGAACCTGCGAGAGCAGCCGGACGGCACGGTCCGGGTGACCATCTCGCACGAACTGACGTACCCGCTGCCCCCGCTCACGGGGTGGTTCGCGCGTGGCGTCGTGGGCGGCCTGTTCGTACACCACATCGCCGGCCTGACGCTGGCGCGGGTGAAGGAGTTGGTGGAGGGATGAGGTGCGAGGGATGAGGGAGGAGAGACTCTTTCTCGTCCCTCATCCCTCTTCCCTCGTCCCTATATTAGAAAGGCACGGGTTTCCGTGGAAAAAGCACCGGGCGACGTTATCGTGGTCACCGGCATCGGGGCGGTGACCCCCATCGGGGTCGGGGCGGAGGGGCTGTGGGCGGGTGCGATGGCGGGCCGCTCCGCCGTCGATCGCCTGACCCGCTTCGACCCGGACCCCTTCGCCACGCACATCGGCGCGGAAGTTCGCGGGTTCGATCCGACCGAGTACCTGGAACCGAAGCGCGTCCGACGCCTGGACCGCTTCTCGCAGTTCGCCGTCGCGACCGCCCAGATGGCGCTCCAGGACGCCGGGCTGTCGCCGCAGGATGTCACGCCCGACCGCGTCGGCGTCTGCCTGGGGACCGCGCTCGGCGGCGTCGCTTACGCCGAGGAGCAGCACGAGGTCTTCATCACGCGCGGGGTGCGGGCCGTGAACCCGCTGCTCGCCCTCTCGATCTTCCCCGGCGCCGGCTCGTGCAACATCGCCATCGAGTTCGGATTCACCGGCCCCACCACGGCCAACGGCGACTCGTGCGCCTCCGCCCCCATCGCCATCGGGCACGCGCTGCACTACCTGGAGCGCGGCGACGCCGACGTGATGCTGGCCGGGGGCGTCGAGGCCCCTCTGTCGCCGCTCACCTTCGGCGCGTTCGCCCTGATCCGCGCGATGAGCACCCGCAACGACGACCCGACCACGGCATGCCGCCCGTTCGACAAGCAGCGCGACGGCTTCGTGATGGGCGAAGGCGCCGCCCTGCTGACGCTGGAGAAGCGCTCCCACGCCGAGAAGCGCGGCGCGCGCATCTACGCCGAGATCCGCGGCTACGCCATGACCAACGACGGCTTCCACATGACCGCCCCGCGGCCCGACGGAGGCGCGGCGGCGCGGGCCATGGCGGGCGCCCTGCAACGCTCCGGGGTCGCCCCCGACGAGGTGCACGCCGTTTCGGCCCATGGCTCGTCCACGCCGCTCAATGATTCGACCGAGACACAGGCCATCAAGCAGGTGCTGGGCGACCACGCGTACCGTACGCCGGTCTTCGCGACCAAAGCCATGCACGCCCACGCCCTCGGCGCCACCGGCGGGTTCGAGGCCGCCCTGTCCTGCCTCGCGCTCCACCACGGCACGCTGCCCGCCACCATCAACCGGACGGAGCCGGACCCGGCCTGCGACCTGGACTACGTCACGGGCGGCCCGCGCCCGTTCGTGCCCGGTCCCATCCTGTCCAACTCGTTCGGGTTCGGCGGCATCAACGCCTGCCTCGTCTTCGCCCCGGCATCCTGAAACGGGAACGGCCCCGCGGAGCATTTCTGCTCCGCGGGGCCGTTTTTGCAGTAGCCCGTAGGGGAGTCGAACCCCTCACTCAGCCTTGAAAGGGCCGCGTGATAACCGATTCACCAACGGGCCACGAACAGGGCATTGTACCGTAGGCACGGGAGCGTGTCAAGACGGGGAACATACGCGGCGACGCGCTGTCTACCAATCGGATGCTTACAAAGGAGCCTGTAAACGTGACGGATTTGCAACTGGCGGCGCCGGCCTGGGATCTGGGCGACCTGTTCGACGGCCCGGACGACCCGCGCGTCGAGGAGGCGCTGGTGCACGGCAAGGAGCGGGCGGAGCGGTTCGCGGCGCGCTACAAAGGGCGCATCGCCCCGCTGGAGCTGTCGCCCGAGGAACTGGCGCAAGCCCTGTCAGAATACGAAGGCCTGCAGCAGTCGCTCGCCAAACCCGGCGCCTTCGCCGGACTCCGCTTCGCCGCCGAAGCCAACGCGGCCAACGGCGCGTTCTTCCAGAAGGTGCGCGAGCGCACGACGGAGGCGTCGCTGCCGCTCCTCTTTTTCGAGCTGGAGCTGATGGCCGCCGACGAGGCGCGTCTGTCGGCGCTGCGTGCCGACGAAGCCCTGAGGCCGTACGACCACTACCTCGACACCGCCCGCGCCTTCGCCCCGTACCGCCTGTCGGAGGCGGAGGAGCGCGTCCTGGAGGAGCAGGCCAACACGGGCCGGCGGGCGTGGACGCGCCTTTTCGAGGAGATCACCTCGAACCTGCGCTTCACCCTGGAGGGGCGGGAGAAGCCGCTGACCCTGTCCGAAGTCACGGACCTGCAGCACCACCCGGACCGTGAGGTGCGCCGGGCGTCGGCGGACGCGCTGACGCGGGGCCTGGAGGAGAACGCGCGGACGCTGGCCTACGTCTTCAACACGCTGCTCCAGGACAAGGCGACCGAGGACCGACTGCGCGGCTACCAGTACCAGGAACAGACGCGGCACCTGAGCAACGAGCTGACGCCCGAGGTCGTGGAAACCGTCGTCGAGACCGCGACCGAAGGCTACGGCCTGGTCGCGCGCTACTACCGTGCCAAGCGGGACCTGCTCGGACTGGACTCGCTGGCGCACTACGACCGCTACGCCCCGCTGGCTCTCGACGAAAAGACGATCCCCTACGAGGGCGCTCGGGAGATGATCCTGGCGGCGTTCGCCGGGTTCGATAGCGCCTATCAGGAGGCAGCGGGCGCCTTCTTCGAGGGCGACTGGATCGATGCCCAGACGCGGGAAGGGAAGCGCGGCGGCGCGTTCTGCTCGTACACCACCCCCGACAGCCACCCGTATATCTTCCTGAACTACCTGGGCAAGCCCGGCGACGTGCGGACGCTGGCCCACGAGCTGGGTCACGGCGTACACGCCTACCTGTCGCGCGGCCAGGGCTACCTGCAGTTCCACGGCACGCTGCCGATGGCCGAAGTCGCCTCCACCTTCGCCGAGATGCTCGTCTTCGAGAAGCAGTCGGGTGAAGCGGACGACCGGACGCGCCTCGCCCTTTACGCGCACCAGATCGAGCAGGCGATCGCGACGATCTTCCGCCAGGCCGCCCTGTACCGCTTCGAGCAGTCCATCCACCGCGAGCGGCGCGGGCAGGGGGAGCTGACCGTCGAGCGCTTCGGCGCGCTGTGGCAGGAGCACATCCAGGCGATGTTCGGGGATTCAGTCACCCTTGAGCCGGGGCACGCCGTGTGGTGGTCGTACATCCGCCACTTCGTCGCCTCGCCGTTCTACGTCTATGCGTACACGTTCGGCGAGATGCTCGCGATGGCGCTGTACCGGCGCTGCCAGGAGGAAGGCGCCGCCTCGTTCGCGCCACGCTACCTCGCCATGCTCGAAGCCGGCGGTTCCCGGTCCCCGGCCGAACTGGTCCGCCCGCTGGGGGTGGACCTCGCGGACGGGGCGTTCTGGCGCGGCGCGCTCGACGTGCTGGAAGCGCAGGTGAGCGAGTTCGAAGCGCTGGCGAAGCAATCGAGCGTTGCGGGCTGAGGGCCGGAGGGGGAAGGCCGGCCCTCAGCCCTTGACCTACGGAAGATACCGTTTCTAGGTGGCTCCCGCGCGCGGCGGCGAGACGGTGGCACGCATGTTGCCACATCTCCCGGTGCACGAGAATCACTCCTTCATTGGGCCCGTCTCCAGGCATCGCCTGCGCGACGGGCCACTTTTTTCGCCCCGTCGCGTGCGTCGCCGGCTACCCGCCGCGCGGTGTGAAACGCCCGGATCGCAAGGCCGGGGCCGGGGTCCGGCATGCCCTCGCCGCGCCGCAACATGAACAGGGCGACCTCCGGTCGGCACCGGAACCGCAAGGGCAGCATCCCCATCCCGACGCCCCGGTTTACGTAAAGCCGCGCCTGGTCGAAGACGCCCCAGCCCGCCAGGAGCGGGAAGCCCTGCATGCCCGGCGGGCGCGGCGTGGGGAGAAAGGGGACGCAGATCTGCCCCCCGTGCGTGTGCCCGGAGAGGGCGAGCCACGGCCGGTCGTGGCAGGCGAAGACGCCCACGGGGTTGTGCGTCAGGAACAGCGCGGCGGCATCACGGGGGACCGGCTCCATCGCCTTATGCGCGTCCGGCTTGCCACGCAGAGTATCCTCGATCCCGACCGCCCACAGCCCCGGCGCGACCTCTCCGGCCGCGTTGCGCAGCATGCGGACTCCGCCCGCTTCCAAGGCCGCCGTGACCTTATTAGAATCGATGAAATAGTCGTGATTGCCCAGGCACCCCCACACGCCGAAACGGGGGCGCAGGCCCGCGAGCATGCGGGCGAGCGGCACAGCGTCGCGGTAATGGGCCTGGACGAAGTCCCCGGTCAGAACGACGACGTCCGGCCGCAGCGCGTTCGTCACCGCCACGGCGTCGGCGAGGACGGAGTCCGGCGTGACCAGGCCGCGGTGCAGGTCGGTCAGGTGCGCGACGGTGAGGCCGTCCAGAGCCGGCGGCAGGTCGGGGAGCGGCACCGTATGTCGCGTGACGTCGAGCGCGTACGGCTCGATGTAGCGCGCTTCGGCGGGCAGCCCGACGCCCACGGCGAGGGTGCCGCCGAGGAGCCGCAGGAACGTCCGACGGGACAGGGAACGCCGTTTCGCCACGAATACACCCTCCTTTACTTTGTAAAACAAAGTAGTTTGAATATACCCATTCACTCACGGGATGTCAATACCTGGCCTATCCCCCCCGCCCCCTTCCCTGACGAGCCCTTCGGGAGGGAAGGGGGAGCCAGCCACCTCCTCCTCGCGATGCTGCGCGCGGGGAGCGGGGAAGACGGGTGGCCCCCCGGGGGCTGCCCGCGCCACGGCGGGCAGAAAGGGCAGGAAGAGCCCCGGCGTCACTCGCCTTGCTTTCGCCGGCCATCGTGCCCCCTCGCGTGCGTCCTCGGGCCTCACCACCCCGGGAATGGGCAGTCGCCGCATTGAAAACCCCCGAAAAGCCGGGGCGAATTCAATGGAATCAATGGCGCGGCCCTTTTTTTACTGTCCGGTAACTCCGGATATGGTCACATTCGGTAACATCGCCCCCGCGCACCTCGTCGAACGACCGGTCCACCGGCCCGCCGTCGCGCTCGTCGTCCATCGTGGATCCTCCCCCCATCACCAGCCCCCGAACGTCACGGCGACGCTGGGGAAGTTCGGCGACCCCGCCGGTCGCCCATCGGGCCGCAGGAAGCGCACCCGGCGGCGGAAGAACTCGACCTCGACGCCGGGGCGGAACCGGTGCCGCTCGTTATCCCAGACCAGATCATGCCACCAGGGCAGATCGGTGCAGGCGGGCACTAGGAACGTGGTCCGCGCGTGGCCGAGCCGCGCCTCGGCGGCCGCTTTCCGCATGAACCGATCGATCATCCCCCGCGAATAGGGCGGGTTGCACCAGGCGCGCACCGTGCCGCCCGGATGTCGCCAGGAGACGGCGAGCGCATCCTCGGCAAGCCCTCCAGGTCCATACCAGTGGTCGCAGAGATGATTACGGGCATCGGCCGCCACATCGAGCGTGAACGGCCCGTAGCGGGCGCTCAGGTCGGTGAAGAGGCCGGGCGGGGTGCGCCAGTGGTCCTTCTCGTCCGGCGGCGTGGTCGTCTGCACGAGTTGGGCTACCATCTCTTCGCTCCTTTCGCACGACCGATGTCGGGTTTCGATGTCGGGTTTTTCCGCCGATTCCGGCGTTTCACCAAAAACCCGACATCGGTGTTTTGGCGTCGTAGCACGGAAAACAATGGTCGGATGTCGGGAATGTCGGGAATGTCGGGTTTATCTGGGTATACACCCCATATATGTGGCCGCGTGCCTGTTTTCAGTCGGCGGCCGCGTCGTCGCTATCCGAGAATGAGCCGTCGATCGGTGCGGTCTCCACCTCGGCCTCGGTGCCGAACGTGGCGGTCGCGAGGTGCAGGACGCGCCGTTGTT
>CADCTO010000708.1 GCA_902805585.1 uncultured Armatimonadota bacterium
CCATGCAGGGCGGAGTGGACGCGATGTTCTCCAACATCACGCTGCGCGGCCTGCTGGCGCCGGGGGGGCATGTGGCATGGACCGCGCTCGTCGGTGCCGCGCTCTGGAAGGTCCGTGGCAATCAGCCGCTATCGATGGCCCACCTGACGGACATCCGGTTCCTGCGCGTGTTCCTGATGTCCGTGGCGCTGCACATGATCTGGAACTCGAACCTGCCGTCGCCGTTCTTCATCCGGCACATCATCCTGGTCGGCCTGGCCTGGCTGGTCATCCTCCTGTTCGTTCAGGACGGCCTCAAGCAGGTGCGCGACGAGCAGAAGGCGCTGGGCATCACACCTCCTGGCCAGGAAAGAACCGCGCCGGCCACGGCTTAACCCCTGACCCACGTCCCTCCCAGGGACGGGGGTCAGGGTGTCAGCCACAAGACCGCGGTGACGCCGCGGGGGTAGTAGCGGGAGCCCAGGTCGTGGCCGTCGGAGGAGCGGATCTGGTCCACGAAGGCGAAGTCGCGGCAGTTCCCGTTGCGCTGCCAGCGAGCGTGGGCGGCGTCGTAGTCGGGGGAAAGGGCGACGCCCAGGATGCGCTCGGCGACGAACTGGCACAGGAATATCTTGCTCGCCCAGGTGTTGTCCGACGACGAGGACAGCTTGAAGCCGCCGGACACGGGGTCCACGCAGACGCCGGGCACGAGCACCGTTTCGAGATGGCGGCGCAGCAGGCGGACCATCTCGCCGTACGGGCCGTCGGGGGACACGGCTTCTCCGTCGCCGAGCAGGTACGGGAAGACCAGCCCCTCGATGGCCGGGATGATCCGCGAATCGTTGCCGCTGTTGCCGCTCTCGAAGACGGCAGGGAAGCACTGGTTCTCCTCGTCCCAGTGCGCGGCGACGGAGCGCGCGGCGAGCGCGGCCTGCGCCTCGGCCTCGGCCGCCCGCGCGTCGTCATCCAGCGCAAGGAAGCAGCGTGACAGGGCGAGGTAGGCGGCCCAGGTCTTGACGGCCACGTAGCCGTTGGCCCGCGCCTGCCCGAGCGAGGCGTCCAGCGAATCGTATGTCGTGATCTCCTGGCCGCTCCCGCACCGCGCTGCGTCCAGCGACATGATGCCGTCGCGTTCCCCTTCCGCCCCGTCGCGACGCAGCAGGCTTTCCAGACAGTCGCGCAGCGTCTGTTCGCGCGCCGCGAGCCACACGCGGTCGCCGCTGTGCCCTCCCGTTCCCGGCAGGCCGTACAGCGCGGCGCACAGGCACCAGTTGCACAACTGCTCCTGCGTCATGTACGAGAAGCACCCGTCCAGGTCGGCCCGCTCGTAGGAAGAATAGCCCGGCGGGGAGAACTGGTTGGCGACCCCCATGTCGTGCGTGAACGAGATGCCGCCGGGGAAGCGGGGCCGGTCGGGGGCCGTGGCGTCCTGCACCTCGTCCGTGTACGAGTAGCGGGCGACGAACAGGTCGAGCGCACTCCGGAGCGCCCACGGGTGGAAGCGCAGCTCCCAGAACGCGTGGTCCACGGTCAGGTCGAACGTGTTCATCATCCGGTACTCGCCCTCGTTGACGACCCAGAGCGGGCGGTTCCGCCGGCTCCCCTGTTCGACCGAGGTGGAAGCGGCGAACGGGACGCGCGGCAGCACCTCGCGGTCGTCGTGGAGCAGCATCGTCGCGCCGTGGTAGGAGCGCGTGGCGTGCGCGAGCAGGAACTTCCGCTCGTCGTTCAGCGGGGCGGCGTCGAGTTCGGCGTCCCGCACCTGAGCGACCGCCTTCAGCGCCTCCGCCTGTTCGAGCGCGGCATGCAGGACCGACTCCAGGTCGGGGAACAGGTGGGCGTACAGGTACGAGGCGGCCAGCCCCGACGTGACGACCCCGCTCCGGTGGAAGCCGAGCGCCAGGGTGAATGCGCGCCGTTCGCCGGGCGCGGCCCGCAGCAGCACGCCGCCCCGGTTCGCCAGCCGGTGGAGGGGCGGCTCCCGGTCGGAGGACGCGCGGGCGACGGCCTCCACGATCTGCCACGACTGCGCCTCGCGCACGGTCGCCGCATCCCCGTCGCCCTCTGTCGCGAGCACGGCAAAGCCCCAGCGCGTTTCGCACGCCATGCCCCGCAGGCTGCCGTCGCCCGTGTCGCTCAGCGGGCGCAGCGGGTCGTCCGCGCCGACGCCGAAAAAGGCGAACGCTTCCACGGAGCTGTCCCGGTTGTCCACGACGATCTCGGCCAGGATCGCCGGGACCAGGTGGCGGCGCAGCTCGTTGTCCCCGAGCGTTTCCAGTTCCGCGAGGGGCTCGAAGGGGGTGAGCAGGCGGAACGTCAGGTCGCCCGCCGTCCAGGTGTCGGACGCCCAGCCCATGCGCCGCTCGATCTCTTCCGGCCCGAAAGCGCGCCACGCCATCGGTGGTGGCGACGCCTGCGCGGCAGCCTCGCCCGTGTACGCCTCGGCGCCCCCGGTCTGGGCGCCCGCGTAGAACGGGAGCGCGCGCACCCCTTCGCCGGGCCGCGCCAGCGCCACGTACACGTCCTGCTGTGCGGGGCCGCCCAGCTCCAGGCCGAACCCGCCTTTCCTGCCGTGCCGGCCGACGGTGAACGACGCGAACGCACCGAACGGGCTGTGGTGCGCGTAAAAATCGGACGAGGGTAGGGGAGCGGGCATAGGGACTCCTTGAACGGCGGCCAAGAAAGGGTCCAGCAATGTTCGCGTCGTTCGCGCGCTTTTCCTGCGCCCCTTGCTTCGGGGACTTATCCGCGACGCCTTTGCCGCCGAAGGGTATCGGTCATCAGGCGTAGAACACGTCTCTGAGCCGTTTTAGACATGTGAGTTCGGATGCGCTGTCGCGCGCGACGCGTATCCCGCCGTGGAGCCGGCTTTTGCGTCAAATGCGCGCTGCTGTCAGCGTCTGCCGACAGCGGGCATAATCGACGTAAAACTCGTCCCAAAGACACGATACGCGTCGCGCGCGACGCATAATACATGTTAGGCGCCTCGCTTGCCGAAAGGCTTTTGGATAGCGATACCAATGGAAACAGAGTTACCTGAATTCCGATGGTGCCGTTATTGTCAGGCAGCCACGCCGGCGAGTGACCCCACTTGGAGCGTCTTCTGTCCATCGT
>CADCTO010000709.1 GCA_902805585.1 uncultured Armatimonadota bacterium
GGCCCCGGCCGACGTGAAGAAGATCTCCGTCCCCACGCCGCGCACGCCGGACGACGCGCGGCTGCTCGACGCGGTGCAGCACAAGGCGTTCGCCTTCTTCTGGAACGAGTCGCACCCGCAGACGGGCCTGACCAAGGACCGGGCGCGGAATAAGGCGGGGGTCCGGGACGAGTACACGGTCTGCTCCGTCGCCTCGACCGGGTACGCCCTGGCCGCGCTGCCGGTGGGGGCCGAGCGCAAGTGGGTTTCGCGAAAGGCGGCCTATGATCGGGCGCTGCGGACGCTGCGTTTCGTGCACGACCGCCTGCCCCACGTCCACGGGTTTTACTACCATTTCGTGGACTGGGGGACGGGGGAGCGCGTCTGGAAGTGCGAGCTGTCGTCCATCGACTCGGCCCTGCTGATTCTGGGCGCCCTCGCGGCGGGCCGCTACTGGCCCGGGACCGAGGTGGAGCGGCTGGCGGACGCCCTACTCGTGCGCATGGACTTCCGATGGATGCAGGGCGGAGGCGGCGGCGAAACGAAAGTGGCCCGACCCACGAGCCTGTCGATGGGCTGGAAGCCCGAGACCGGGTGGCTGGAGGCGCGCTGGGACACGTACAACGAGGCGTCGTTTTTGTACCTGCTGGCGATGGGGGCGCCGCCGGCGCACGCGCTCGGGCGCGAGTCATGGGACCGGTGGAAGGTGGAGACGGCGCGGGTGGAGGGCTTTCCGGTGTTCGGGGGCGCCACGCCCCTGTTCTTCGCCCAGATGGCGCCCGGCTACTTCGACCTGCGCGGCGTTCGGGACCGGCAGAACCGGGACTGGTGGACGAATTTCCAGAACACGCACCGCGCCAACCACGCGTACTGCGCCCGGAATCCCCAGCGGTCGCGGACCTACTCCTCAACGATCTGGGGCATCACGGCCTGCGACCAGCCACCCCCCGTGGGCTACGGCGCGCAGGAGCCCGCGGACGGCCGGAATGACGGGACGGTGGCGCCGACGGCGATGCTATCCGGTTTCCCGTTCGTGCCCGACCTCGCGCGGGCGTCGCTGCGGGCGCTCTGGGAGCAGTACCGCGACCGCATCTGGGGGCGCTACGGGTTCGCGAACGCCTTCAACGTCGATAAGGACTGGTACGACCCGGACGTGATCGGGATCGACCTGGGCATGATGCTGCTCGCCATCGAGAATCACCGGACGGGCCTGATCTGGCGCCTGATGCGCGAACACCCGGCGGTGGAAAAAGGCATGAAGGCGGCGGGGATGCGCCGGGTTGCCGCCGCCGACGCGGCGTAACCACAGCGCCTCCCCGCGCGTCTTATCCGGCATGGAACCACGGAAAAAACGGCGCAGCGAGCGGGCCTTGTTCGTCGCGACCGGCATCGTGGCCTTGCTCGCGGTCCTGATCGCGTGGAGATGGCAGGTGGGGAACATCAGCCCCGAGGCGCCCGCCGCGCCGCCGCCCCCGCCGAACCCGAACGCCTACGACGTGTTCGTCGCCGCGGGCGAGGCGGTGGTCGACCCGAAAGCCGTGAACGCGGCGCTCACCCCCTTTTCCGCCCCCCGGCCCGGCGCCCGCGTCTTCTCGCCCGCCGAGCAGCAGGCGCTCGTGCGCGCGAACGCGGGCGTGCTGAAGGCCGTGCGCGGCGGCTTCGCCCAGCCGTTCCAGGCTCCGCCCGCCGACGACCCGGGAGATCGCGCAAACGCTGAGCGGAAGATCGAAGCCGTGGGACGTTTCCGGACGCTGGCGCGCCTGCTCGTTCTCGAAGGGCAGGTGAAAGCGGGGCGCGGCGACGCGGACGCGGCGGCGAACTGCTACCTGGACGCCGTGCGGCTGGGGCATACCCTCCCGCGCGGCGGCGCCATCATCGAACGGCTGTCCGGCATCGCCTGCCAGGCGACCGGGCGGGCCTACCTGTGGCCGGCGGTGGATAGTCTGAGCGCGCCGGGGGCGCGGGCGGCGGCCCGGCGACTGGAGGCGATCCGGGCACGGAGCGTCCCGTTCGCCGACACCTTCGTCCAGGAGAAACGCGTCACCCTGACCTTTCTGCTCGACACGTTCGACGGCGGGCGCATTGCGGCACGGGGGGGCGGCGCCCCGGGTGCCGGCGCGGCCGCGGGCGCGGTCTTCCTCGTTTTCCCGAAGCGCGTCATTTTCGAGAACATGAGCGCCGCGATGGACCGGGAGATCGCGCAGGCGCGGCGGCCCTTCGGAGCAAAAGCGGCGGCGGAAGCGGCGGCGGCGGACCCGGCGCGCGACCCGCTCAGCCGGACCATCATGGGTATACACCGGCCGGTCTTCGCGAAGGCGCGGTTCACCCAGGTCGTGTCGGAAACACAGGACGCGCTGCTCGCCGCCGCCCTCGCCCTGCGCGCGTATCGCGCGGGGCGGGGCGCCTACCCGGCCGCGCTGAACGAGCTGGCGCCCGCGTACCTGGGGCGCATCCCCGGCGACCCCTTCGCGCCGGGGAAGGGCCTGGGCTATGCGCGGCAGGCGGGCGGGTACGTGCTGTACAGCGTCGGCCCCGACGGCAAGGACGACGGCGGGACTCCTGTCGATAATCCGGCCGCCCGGGGCAGCAAACGCCACCGCATCGAGGAGGGTAGCCGCGGCGACATCGTGGCCGGCGTCAACACCGGCTGACGCGCGGCGGTGCGGCTACAGCCGCGTGACGTGCCAGGAGACCGGCTGCCCGCCCGCGTACGGCATGACGCCGTGGAAGGGGCGCGGGTCGGCGTCGAAGACCAGGGGCAGGAAGTGGCGGTCGCCGGGCCACAGGTCCAACTCCAGGGCGAGGAGTTTGGCGACCGGGACCCACTCCAGCGTCCCCTCTTGGTTCCCGGGCGGGGGCGAGCCGGACCAGCCGGGAACCACGAAGACGAAGCCGAACCAGTCCTCGCCCCCCTTGCCGAAGCCGGGCCAACTGATCGTGCCCCGCAGCGTCATCGCGTGAACTTCGATGTCCGCCTCTTCGCGCAGCTCGCGCCGCATCCCGGTGGCCACGTCCTCGTCCGGTTCGAGCTTGCCGCCCAGGCCGTTGAATTTGCCGTACGCGGGGTCGTCCGCGCGCGCGTTGCGGTGGACCAGGAGGACGTGCGCGCCGTCGGGCGAAAGGACATAGCCGAGCGTGGCGAGAATCGGGGTGTAGGCGGGCATGACGCCTTCATTATAACCAATCCGGTTGTTCGCGTGCGTGTCCTTCGGCGGACCGCGAACGTTGAACGGCCGGGAGGAGCGTGGCACGTGGGACGAGGGCGTGGCCGGTCGCGGGCGAAAAAGGGGTTGCTGATCGGCGGCGTTGTGGTGGCCGGGCTGGCGTTGTGGGCGCAGGCGGTCGGGCGCACCCCGCAGGTGGTCCTCCCCGTGCCGACCCCGCTCCCCAGGCCCAACGCCTACGACTTCTCCGTGAAGGCGGGCGAGATCGAGGTACGCGGCGACGAGAAAACGGGTGCGACCACGTCCCCGGAGCGCGGCGAGCCGGTCGCGCCGCTCGATGCACGGCTTGCACTGCTGAAGGCGAACACGCCCGCGCTCCGGACCCTGCGGCAAGGCTTCGCCCACCCGTACCGCCAACCCCCGGTGCGCTCGTTCGACGATCCGTTCGGCCCCGACCTGGCGAAGATGCGGGCGCTCGCGCTCCTGCTCACGTTCGAGGGCGGCCTGCGGGCCGAGCAAGGCGATGCGGGCGGTGCGGCGAACAGCTATCTGGACGCGGTTCGTTTCGGCGTAGATTTGCCGAACGGTGGGCCGCTCATCACGGGTCTGGTGGGCGTCGCCTGCGAAGCCATCGGGCGCCAGCGGTTGTGGGAGATCGCTCCCAAGCTGTCCGCAAAGGAGGCGCGGGCGGTGACGCGGCGGCTGGAACAGATCGAACCGCGGCGAACCGATTACGCCGACACGTTGCTGACCGAAAAGCACGGGGGGCAGGCGACGATGCTGGAGCAATTCCGCAAGAAAGGCACGGTGGCCCTGGCGCGCGAGCTCGCAACGCTCGATCCCGAACTGAATCTGGACATGGACGAGGCCGCGCCGGTCTGGGAGACGATCAAGGTGGGCGCGCGGCTGATGACGCGCAGCCGGAGCCGCATTTTTCGCGACTACTCGGCCTATATGGACGCCCTGGTCGCGCGGGCACGGCAGCCGTACGCCGTTGAGCCGCCCGCGCCGCCCGCCCCCGACGACCCGATGAGCGAGTACCTCGCCGGGATCTACGATCAAGGCCGGTTCGTGGTGGAGGGCGCCCGCGTGCAGGAGGCGCTGCTCACGACCCACCTCGTGCTCCTCGCCTACCGGGCCGAGCGCGGCACCTACCCGGCGTCGCTGGACGCTCTGGTGCGCGACGGCTATCTGGCGCGCGTGCCCGACGACCCGTTTGCGCCTTCCGGCCCGCTCCGCTACCGGCGCGTGTCGGACACGCGCTGCGTCCTGTACAGCGTCGGCCCGGACGGCAGGGACGACGGCGGGACCGCCATCGACGACCCGGCGGCCGGGGGCTCCAAACGCCACCGCGTCGAGGTGGACAGCCGCGGCGACATCGTGGCCAGGGTCAACACGGGCTAAGGCGAGCGGCTACAGCTATATCAACGATGAAGAAAAAACTCTACTGGGACCAGGGCGAGAAGGCGCTGTTCGCCGTGAGCGGCGGCCTGATACTGCTGTTCCTGTTCGGGGGGCTGTGGTGGCAGTGGGCGAACGCCGTCCCGGGCGTGACCGTGCCCACGCCGACCCTGCCCGACCCCAACGCGCACGATCTGTATGTCGCCGCGACGGGGGCCATGGTGAACCGCGACGAAGTCGGAGATGCGGTCTCCGCCGTTCCCGGCAGACCCGGCCCCGGTGGCCGCACCTTCACCCGGGCCGAGCGTCAGGCGCTGGTGCAGGCGAACGCCGAAGCGCTGAGGCGTCTGCGGGCCGGGTTCGCGCACCCCTACCACGCGCCGCCCTTGCGCTCGTTCGACGCCGTACTCCCGCATCTGGCCGGGTTCCGGGCGATGGCGCGTCTGCTGGCGCTGGAAGGGAACGTGGCCGCGGAGCGCGGCGACTGGAACCGGGCGGCGGGCAGCTACCTGGACGCGCTGCGGCTCGGCGCGGACACTGCGCGCGGCGGGACGATGATCGACCGGCTCGTCGCCGTTGCCCTCCAGGCCATCGGGCGGCGGCCGCTGTGGAAGGCGGCGGACCATCTGGACGGACCGGACGCACGGGCGGCAGCGCGGCGCATGGAGGCCATCACGGCGCGGAGCGTCCCGTTCGCCGACACGCTCCGGGAGGAGAAGTGGCTCGCCCAGGCGTCGCTGGTGACACTGTTCCGGCGCAACGACGTGACCGGGGTCGCCCGGGAGTTCGTGCGGTGGGCGGACATGGGCGAAGAAGGGCCGGACGCCGCCAGGGTCGCGGCGATGCAGGCGCGGCTGCTCTTGCGCGGAAAGCGCCGCATCCTGAATGATTACACCGCCTTCATGGATGCCTCCATCGAGGCCGTGGGCGCACCCTACGCCGCCCGTCGCCCGCTGCCCGCCGTGCCGGACGACCCCGTCAACGAACTGCTGATCCCGGTCATCGAGCAGGCCCGCTTCGGGGCCGTCGAGACCGACATGCAGAACGCGCTGCTGACGGCCAAACTCGCCCTGCGGGCTTACCGTTTGGAGCGAGGGGCGTATCCCCGGTCGCTGGCGGAACTGGTGCCGGGCTACCTGACGAAGATCCCGGCCGACCCATTCGCACTCGACGCGCCCCTCCGGTACCGGCGGGCCGGGGCGAAGTACGTACTCTACAGCGTCGGCCCCGACGGCAAGGACGACGGCGGCAGGCCGATCCGCAATCCCGATACCCAGGGGCGCGAGAAGCGGTACGCAGAGGCGGCGTCGCGGGGTGATTTCGTCGTGGGCGTCAACGCCTATTAACTTTCGAGCTCATTGGGACGGGGTGGATGTCCGGCCCTCGTTCGTGGCTTCGCGGTGTCCAGCACAGGACCGGCCGTTCGGCAACAGGATAAGGTATGGACGATAGCAGCATAAGCGGCACCAACAGCGTCGCTGGCTCGGTCAAGAGCCGCATCCGGAGGCGCGTGCACGCAGCCCGACTAGCGGAAGGCAGGCCCAGCCCCTTCGCGGACCTGTTCCCGCCCTGCCCCGAGTGCGCTGGCTCAGGCAGGTTCTGTCAGGATGATGGAAACGTGGCAGAGTTGGGCCCGTGCCCGCGCTGCGGCGGCGCCGGGTTCGTCGAGGCCGGCGGCGGCCCCGGAGAAGGCGAGGCGCTCCACGGCTGAACGCTGCGGGCGCGGCAGGGAGGTCTGTCATGAGCGCTTCGGCGGCGGTCGGCAGGGTGTCCAGGCGGACGCCGGGGTGGGCGGCCCTGGGGGCGCTGGCCTTCTACCTGGTGGCGGTGCTGCTGCCCGCCCACGTCATGGGCCGGCTCGTCGAGGGTCGGTTCGACTACACGGGCGACCTGGAACCCCACGTGCCGCAGGTCTACGAGGTCCTACTGCGCCTCGGGTGCCTGGCGGCGTCCGTTTGCGCTGCCTGGGGGACGGCACCGTTCCCCGTGCGGTGGCGTCGGGCCCGGCGGGCTGGCGCCCGCCGGATCTGGTCGGCCGCCTACATGCTCTGGTTGCTCTCCTCGCTCGTACTGTGGATGGGCTCCGCGGAGCCCTTCTCGGCGCGGGCGATGTGCCTGTGCGCCGCCCCGGCGGCGGTCGTGCTGCTGGCCTTCGCGACGCTGCACGCCTCCTGCCACACCTTCGGTCGCGGCGCGGCCCCGTGAACGTGTCAGAAATGGTGGTTGCGTGAGAGGCTGCCGGCGCCGCCGCGCTTCGGCCTCGGCTTCCGCGACCGCGCCGAGGTTGCGCAAGATGGCCGCCCCGGGGTGTTCCTGTACGCCCGTGCTGTCTACGGCTTCGGGCCGATCCGGCGCACAAACCACGGCACGTCGGACAAAACACCTACGCCCGCAGCGCTGTGGTCTGCTGCGTGTTTGAAGTATTGACATACATATTTATTTGAGGTACTATGTGTTCATTATGGCACGGCGCAGTGATGAACAGGGCGAACTCCTCAAAGGCAACACACCGACGCTGATCCTGGCGGTGCTCGAATCCGGCCCGCGCCACGGCTACGCCATCGCCCGCGAGATCGAGCGGCGCAGTGACGACGCGCTGAAGCTGGGGGAGGGGTCGCTGTATCCCGCCCTGCACGCGCTGGAGCGGGACGGACTCGTCACCAGCGGCTGGGAGGTCCAGGCCAGCGGACCAGCCCGCAAGGTGTACGTGCTGACCGAAGCCGGGAGCGCCGAACTCACCAAGCGCGCCCGGTCCTGGCGGCGGTTCGCCGACGCCATCGACGGCGTGATCGGGAGGCGACCCCATGAACAGCCGGCTTGAGCAGTATCTGGAAACCCTCGACGGGCAGCTCGCGGCGCTGCCGGACGAACACCGTCGCGGCCTGCGCGAAGAGGCGCGGCAGCACGTGCTCGATCTGGCCGCGGCGCATCGGGAGCTGGGCAGCGACGAAGACGAGGCGCTACAGGCGGCCCTGCGGCAGTTCGGCGACCCCCGACGGGTCGGGAAACAGTACCGCCGCACGCTCGGCAGGCCGTGGTGGGCTGCTTGGTGGCCGCAAGAACACGAGTGGGAGCGGCGCTTCCCGCGCTCCTGGCACATCCTGCGTCCTTCCCTCGCCTTCGCAGCCGTCCTCGGCGGGCACGTCGCCGGGTTCCTCGGCCTCAACCTGGCCCTGATCGCTTCGACGGAAGCGGGGCCGCTGCCGGAGTTGACGGCCGTTTATGCCGCCCTTTCGCTGGTGAGCGTCCCGATCCTGGGCGGAAGGGCGGCGGGCGCGAAAATGACGGCGCCGCTCCGTCCCGGCACGGTGGCGGGCCTGCTGCTGATGATGCTCCCCATGGTCCTGTACGGGGTCATGTTCGCGATGTGGGCGGACGGCGGCGCGCTGGAGCCGTACGTTCATCCCGCCCTGGGGTGGCTGTGGGTTCCGGTCGCCGGCGTGTCGGCGGCGTTTTCGAAGCGGCGAAAGCAGGACAGCGGTCGCATGGCCGCCGCCGCGTGATCGGCGGGAGGAACGCACTCATGGCACGGCAGACGCTTCTGGAGCGGTATCTGGACGAACTGGACCGGCAGCTTGGGCCGCTGCCGGAGGCGGCCCGGGGCGAGGTGCGCGAGGAGGTGCAGCAACACCTCCAGTCCCTGGCACAGGCGCACGAAGAACTGGGCAGCGAGCCGGACGCAGCGATGGCCGCCGCCCTCCGGCAGTTCGGCGATGCGACGCGAATCGGCCGGGCCGTGCGCCGTGAAAAGACGGCGCTTCCGACGGGCGCGGTGATCGGGCGCGCCGCGTGGCTCGGCCTGAAGGTGTCCGCCGGAATCTACGGCGGGCCGTACCTGGGGATGCTCGGGATCGCCGCCGTGTACCACATCCTGTCGGGACGCTGCCTGGGCCTCACGGAAGGCGTCATCGCTCTCTGCGGGCTGTCGGGGCTCGCGATCGGCGTGCTGGCCGCGCTCCGGAATCCGCAGGTCTGGTCGGCGGCGTGCGTCTATGCCGGCATGGTGCTGGCGATGTGCGGGACGAACCTGTTCGGCCACTGGGCGCCGGACGGGACGTACGTGACGGCGGGCGTGACCGGCGCGCACCTGTCCGCCGTCGCCGGTCGGGCGGGACAGGACGCCCTTCTGAACACCCTGGCCGCGCTCCTGTACACCGTGCCGGTGGGTTCCGTTCTCTGGGCCCGTCAGAAGACACCCCGCGGATGGGCGGCCGCGGGCGCCGCGCTGTGCAACCTGTTGGTCCTGACCGGGCTGCTGTGGCTTTCCGCGCTCAGCGGCGTGCTCGGGAGCGGCCGGCCGCTGCTCCAGGCGCTCGGCGCCTGGCCGGACCTGAACGTGCTCGCCGTCTCCTGCGCCCATGCCGGCGTGGTCGGGGCGTTGCTCGCCTCCGGCCGGGACCATGCCGGGAACCTGGTCGACCGCTGCCGGCGGTTTTTCGAGAAGAAGACCCCGGTCACGCCCGATTCCGCAGTCGCAGGATAGCTAAGGCGCGGGAACGAGGCGGACGCTGAGCAGGTTCATCAGGCCGCCTCGGGGCGCTCCGGAAGGCTTGACCGTCACGCTCTGCTTCCCGGCCGCGGCTTTCACCGTGCCCAGGCGGGCCGTCTTGAAGGTCGTCCACCCGCCGGTCGGCTTGCTCCGGCCGGCCAGTTTTTCGCCGCCGACCTGGACCACGAAGTCGCCCCCGTTGCCCGCCTCGCAGGCGTAGGTAAGCTCCACGGCGTAGTCGGCCGGCGCGGCCAGCGCGACGAACCATTCGGCATAATCGTCCGCCTTGAGCCAGAAGCCGATGTTGCCGGCGTCGCCTTTGTATTCGAGCTGGATCGCGTCCCCGTGGAGTTTCGCCGCGTTCGCCGATAGCGTGATCGAGCCGTCCGCGGCAGCGGGGATCGGCCTGCCCTCCGCCGTGAGTTCGGCCGGCGACTTCACGGCCGCCAGATCGCCGGCCAGATCGACGGTGACCACGGAGGCGTACCGGTTCGACGGAGCGGCGGGGAGGAGCAGCTCGACGCCGCCTTCGGCGGGGCGGAACGTCACGTCGCCGCGCCGCTTGAGGAGCCCGGCCGACTTGACGGGCTGCGCGAGGGCGAGGCGCAGCGGCTGACCGCCGGCGGGCCAGTCGAAGACGAGCAGGTAGAGCCGGTTGCCTTTGCGCGTGATCCGGCCCCAGGCGGGCTGCGGGAGCGGCGCGAACGTCGTGCCGTAGATGGCGTCGCCGTTGGCCTGGAGCCAGCGGCCGGCCTCTTCCAGGATGCGGACGGAGGGCGCGGGGATGACGCCCTCGGCGGTCGGGCCGACGTTGAGCAGGAAGTTGCCGCCCTTGCTGGCGATGTCGCAGAGCTTGTGCACCACGTCCTTCGGCGACTTCCAGTTCTCGTCGTCCTTCTTGTAGCCCCAGGTGTCGTTCAGCGTCATGCAGGTCTCCCAGAGCCGCTTGCCCAGGGCGGCCTTCGGGATCTCCTGCTCCGGCGTCTCGTAATCGCCGTCGTCCGTACGGCGCTTGCCGATGCGGTTGTTGATGACGAGGTTCGGCTTCAGGCCGCGCAGGAACGTTTCGAGGTCCCGGCCCTTGGCCTGGTCCCACCAGTTCACCCATTCGCCGTCGAACCAGAGGATGGCGGGGTCGTAGCGCGTCACCAGCTCGCGCAGCTGCTCCTTCATCTGCGGAATATAGCGGGCGGCGTCGCGCTCGTTGGCCTGCGGGTGGTGCCAGTCCATGATCGAGTAGTAGAAGCCGAACCGGATGCCCTCGTCGCGGCAGGCGCGGGCCAGATCTCGCATCGGGTCCCGCCGGTACGGCGTCGCCTTGACGATGTTGTAGGCGTTGACGCGCGTGTCGAACATGCTGAAGCCGTCGTGGTGCTTGCTGGTGATCACGAGGTACTTCATGCCGGCGTTTTTGGCGACGCGCGCCCAGGCGCGGGCGTCGAAGCGGACGGGGTTGAACTGCGCCGCAAGTTTTTCGTACTCGGAAACCGGGATCTTGGCGTTGTCCATGATCCACTCGCCGATGCCGGGCACCTTTTTGCCGTTCCACTCGCCGGCGAGGACGGCGTACAGGCCCCAGTGGATGAACATGCCGTACTTCGCGTCGCGCCACCAGCGCGTCCGCGGGGACGTGAACGGGTCGTCGTTGGGCATCGGGGTCAGGCTCCTTTCGTCAGGAAGCCGCGCACGTTGAGCCACGCGGCGCAGCGGGCGGGCCAGTCGCCGAGGACGGGGTCCTTTTCCGCCAGACCGAACCCGTGGGGGCCGCGCTCGTACAGGTGCATCTCCAGCGGCACGCCGGCTTTGCGCAGGGCGAGCGCGAACAGCAGGCTGTTCTCGGCGGGCACGCCCTTGTCCTCTGCCGTGTGGATCAGGAACGTGGGCGGCGTCTGCGCCGTCACCTGCGTCTCGTTGGACAGCGAGCGGACCAGGTCGTCGGGCGCGTCTTTCCCGAGCAGATTCTCACGGCTGCCGACGTGGGCGTACGGGTGCAGCAGCGAGATGACCGGGTAGATCAGGATGGCGACGTTGGGACGCGAGCTGTGCTGGTCGATGGGGTCGGGCGCGTCGGGCTTGCCGTGGTCGAAGTGCGTGGCGGCGGTGGAGGCGAGGTGCCCGCCCGCCGAGAACCCGAGAATGCCGACGCGCGCCGGGTCGAGCTTCCACCCGGCCGCGCGGGTGCGCACGAGCCGGATCGCGCGGGCGGCGTCGCCCAGCATGACGGGGTGGCGATAGCGCGGCCCGAGGCGGTACCGCAGCACGAACCCGGTGACCCCCAGCGTGCTCAGCCAGCGCGCCACCGGCGCGCCTTCGTGGTCGGCGAGCCCGCCGTAGCCGCCGCCGGGGCAGACGACGACCGCGGCGCCGTTCGCCTTGTCGGGCGCCGGCTCGAAGACGGTCAGCGACGGCACGTCCCGGTCTTCCGTGCCCAGCGCGCCGGGCGCCCCGTTGGGCCACAACAACAGTGTCTTCTCAGCCAAGGTTCGTTCCTTTCTACTGATCCCACCTATCCCC
The DNA here is from genome assembly GCA_902805585.1 of uncultured Armatimonadota bacterium. Lineage (GTDB taxonomy): Bacteria > Armatimonadota > Armatimonadia > Armatimonadales > Armatimonadaceae > CADCTO01. The sequence goes on from CADCTO010000709.1 coordinate 11,548, forward strand.
CCTGCCCCCTTCCCTGACAAGCCGCTTCGCGGAGGGAAGGGGGAGCCAGCGGCCAGGGCAAGCGAGTCCCACCGGGGCTACTATTTTCCCCCAGTTCCTGCGCGGAGCATCGTCAGGAGAAGGTGGACGGCTCCCCTTCCCTCCGCGGAGCGGCTTGTCAGGGAAGGGGGCAGGGGGGATAGGTCTCCATCTCCTGCCACAGCGTTTCCGGAAGGGGCGTCGTGGCGGCGCGGACGTTCTGCTCGATCTCCTCGGCGGTGGATGCGCCGACCAGGACCGTGGCGATGCGCGGCTCGCGCAGCGCGTACTGGAGGGCCAGGTTCAGGGTGCTCAGGCCGCGGGCTTGGGCCCACTGGCGCACGCGGAGGGCGCCGGCGGCGTCGCCGGTGTAGGGCGGGGCGGCGCCGTGCTCGCGCGCCAGGTCGTCGAACGGGCGGTCGGACAGGTAGCCGAAGAGTAAAGGCGAGCCGAGGATGATGCCGACGTCGCGGGCGGCCGCTTCCGGGAACAGGGCCTCGCGGGCGGTCTGGCGCACCGGGTTGAAGTCGGCGTAGGTCAGGATCGTGTCGAAGGCGCCGTGGCGGACGGCGCGGAGCAAAAAGTCGTGGCTGCGGACGCCCAGCCCGATGCCGCCGATGACGCCCTGCTGCTTCAGGTCGAGGAGCGCTTCGAGGGCGCCGCCGGGCCCGAGCGCCTGCGCCAGGTGCTCCTCGCCGTCGGGGTCGTGGATCTGCAGCAGGTCGAGATGGTCGGTGTGCAGGAGTCGCAGGCTGCGCTCGACGCTGCGGCGGGTGCCGTCGGCGCTGTAGTCCTTGGGCCGCGTGCCGGTGCCGGTCTTGGTCGCCAGGAAGAGGTCGCCGCGCCGTCCGTGCTCCTTGAGGGCGATGCCCAGCCGCCGCTCCGACTCGCCGTACAGCGGCGAGGTGTCGATGTAGCGGATGCCGAGTTCGAGCGCGCGGTGGACGCAGGCGACGGCCCGCGCGTCGTCGGTCGTTTTGCCGTACAGGTCGTTCAGGCCCGCGCCGCCGAGTCCGAGTTCGGTGACCTGCCGGTCGAGCCGGCCGAGGCGGCGGGTGGGCAGTGTGGTGGTGGGTTCGGTCATGGCGCCGCTGCCGGTGTCTCCTGAAGGGTAGATGAACAGTACATGAAAGGTAGATGAAGGGTAGAACGGCGCTCCTACGGCTCGGCCCCCAGTTTGCCGGGGTTCAGGATGTCGTTCGGGTCCAGCGCGGCTTTGAGGCGGCGGAGCAGGAGCAGGCCGGTCTCGCCGTGCTCGCGGGCGAGGAAGTCGCGTTTAGCGACGCCGACGCCGTAGTGGTGGGCGACGGAGCCCCCGGCGTCCGCGCAGGCGTTCAGGCCCGCGGCGAGGATGCGCCGGTGCAGGTCGATGGCGGCGTCGGGCGTGGCGGGCTCGGCCCGGGC